>DATNNS010000076.1:0-2073 GCA_035601715.1 Rhizomicrobium sp. | reverse complement strand
CCGCCATGTCGTTCATCGCGCCAGATCCACCACCAGCCGGCCGCGCACTTTGCCGGCGAGAATATCCTCGGCCGCACCGCGCACGTCGTTCAACCCGATGGTGCGCGTCATGGCGGCCAGTTTCTTCACATCCATATCGCGCGCAAGCCTGTCCCACGCCTGGCGCCGCCGCGCCATCGGCATGTGGACCGATTCGATGCCGAGAAGCGAAACGCCGCGCAGGATGAAAGGCGCCACGGTCGTGGGCAAATCGAGTCCCTGCGCCAGCCCGCAGGCCGCGACCGCACCGCCATATTGGGTCGAGGCGATCACATTGGCGAGAGTTTTCGATCCAACGCTGTCGACCGCGCCGGCCCAGCGCTCCTTGCCCAGCATCTTCGGCTCGCCGGAAAGCTCCGTACGCGGAATGATCTCGGCAGCGCCCAGCTCTTTCAGATAACGTTCTTCCTCGGCGCGCCCGGTCGAGGCGATCACCGTAAAGCCGAGTTTCGCCAGCAGCGCGATCGCGACCGAGCCGACACCGCCCGACGCGCCGGTGACGAGAACGGGGCCCTTCTGCGGCGTGACATGCGCGTCTTCCAGCGCGAGCACCGACAGCATCGCGGTGTAGCCGGCGGTGCCGATCGCCATCGCTTCGGCGGCGGTGAAGGCGGCGGGCAGCGGCACCAGCCAGTCGCCCTTCACCCGCGCCTTCTGCGCATAGCCGCCGTAGTGGGATTCGGAGAGGCCGTAGCCGTTGAGCAGCACCTTGTCGCCGGGCTTGAAGTTCGGGTTCTGCGAGCTCTCGACCGTGCCCGCCAGATCGATGCCGGGGATCATCGGGAATTTGCGCACCACCGGCGAGCGGCCGGTGAGCGCGAGCCCGTCCTTGTAGTTCACCGTCGAATGCGAGACCGCGACGACGACGTCGCCGTCCATCAGATCGCCCACGCCGAGCGCGACGTCTTCCGCCTTCTGCGCGCCGCCATCCTTGGTCAGCAGGATGGCCTTGAAGCGTTCGGTCATTGGCACTTCCGGATTGCGAGTGCTGCCAGGACGGCAGCGTCTGTGGGCGGGAAAGCACAGTAAAACGGCAAGCGCGTCAAGGCGTTATGGAATCAGCCCCGAGCGCCCTGTCAAGTCTCGACAGTGTGGGAACCCGCGGCGCAAGCTTTTCCTTAAGTAAAGTGCGGCAGCATGGAGACGCCGGCGATTGGCGGGTGGCGAGATGGGCAAGTTGGAACTGGCGCTGCGGGGCTATCGGCTGACCACCGCCGAGATTCTCTATCACATGCCCGATCACCCGGCGGTGCTGCAGACCTTCATCTGGCAGGAACTCGACATCGCGCCGAAATTCCCCGTGCTCAACAAATTCCTGCGCTTCTGGGAAACGAGCATCGAAGGCCGGCTGCATTCGGTGCGGGTCGCCGCGCGCGGGCTGATCTCCGATGCCGAGCTCAAGATGGCGGCCGGCGAGTTCACGCTGCACTGACTTGCTTACCCTCCCTCAAGGGGAGGGTTGAAGAGTCTCCACAAACCGTATCGCCTCGCCCTGCCCGGCCAGTGTCAGCGCGTGATCGCGCATCACAGTCTTGCCGCGGATGATCGTGGCAACCGGCCATCCCGTAGTCGTCATGCCGTCGAACGGCGTCCAGCCGCATTTGGATGCGATCCAGCTGTTCTCGATCTTCCGTTTCTTTTTCAGATCGACAATGGTGAAGTCGGCGTCGAAGCCGCGCGCGATGCGGCCCTTGCCGGCGATGCCGAAGATGCGATGCGGCCCCGCCGCCGTCAGATCGACGAAACGCTCCAGGCTCATGCGCCCCGCGTTCACATGATCCAGCAGGATGGTCGCCAGCGTCTGCACGCCGGGCATGCCGGACGGCGTGTCGGGATAGGTCTTGTCTTTCTCGTCGCGCGTATGGGGCGCGTGGTCGGAGCCGATCACGTCGATCAGGCCCTCGCGCACCGCCGCCCATAGCGCATCGCGATGGCGCGACTCGCGGATCGGCGGATTCATCTGCGCGTAGGTGCCCAGACGCTCGTAACACTCCGGCGCGGCCAGCGTGAGATGCTGCGGCGTGGTCTCGACGG
>DATNNS010000075.1:0-7817 GCA_035601715.1 Rhizomicrobium sp. | reverse complement strand
TACGCGAAAGAGCGCGAGGTGTTCGGCCGGCCCATCGGCGAGAACCAGGGCGTGCAATTCCCCATCGCCCGCGCCTATGTGAACGTGTCCGCCGCCGCCGAGATGGTGGACAAGGCCGCGGCGCTGTTCGAGGCGGGCGAGCCCTGCGGTACGGAGGCCAACATGGCCAAGCTCCTGGCCTCGGAGGCGTCGTGGTTCGCCGCCGACATGTGCGTGCAGACCCACGGCGGCTTCGGCTTCGCCGAGGAGTTCGACATCGAGCGCAAATTCCGCGAGACGCGGCTTTACCAGGTGGCGCCGATCTCGACCAACCTGATCCTGAGCCATGTGGCGACGCATGTGCTGGGATTGCCGAAGTCGTTTTAGGAAGAAGATTGGCACGCAGAGCCGCAGAGCCGCAGAGACGCAGAGACGCGGAGACGCGGAGAACTATACACCTCGTCATGGCCGCCCTTGAGGCGGCCACCCAGTAGCGCGCATTGCGCGCGCAAAAGATTTTTGCGACCGCAGATGCGATCGCGCTGGGTGGCCGGGTCAAGCCCGGCCATGACGAATTCGGGAGAACTCCGCGACTCTGCGGCTCCGCGTGCAAAACTTTCTTTCTGGTTTCGGCCGGAGCGCGATAGGATTGCAGCGATGAATGATATCGCTCATTTGAAATCCTGGATCGGACGCACGGAAACCATCGAGGATATCGCTTCGCCCGTTCCGCTCGCTGGTCTTGCCGCGCTTTTGGATCACGAAGTGCCCCCTTGGACGGATGGGGAAGTACCGCCGTTGGGACACTGGCTTTACTTCCTCAACCGCGCGCGCCAATCCGCGATCGACGTAGATGGTCACCCCAAACGCGGCGGGTTCCTGCCGCCCATCGCATTGCCGCGGCGGATGTGGGCGGGGAGCCGGATCGAATTTCTTGCTCCCATCGCGATCGGAGCGAAGATTGCGCGGCGCTCGATCATCGCCGGCATCGAAGCCAAAACCGGCGCGTCGGGCGAGATGATCTTCCTCACAGTCCATCACGAGATCGCGAGCGGGGGCGGCGTCGCGATCCGCGAGGAACAGGACATCGTCTTTCGCGGCGTTCCCAAATCAAGCGAAACGTCGAAGCCGGGGGAGCCCACACCGAAAGCGGAACGGACCCGGACGATCACCCCCGACATCACACAGCTTTTCCGCTTCTCCGCGCTCACCTTCAACGCGCACCGCATCCATTACGACCGCGACTATGCGCTGGGCGTGGAGGGCTATCCCGGGCTGGTCGTGCAGGGGCCTTATACCGCGATGTTGCTGATGGATCTGGCGCTGCGGCACGGCGCGAGGCCTGCGCGCTTCGCCTTCCGCGCGCGCCGCCCGCATTTCGAGGGGCGGCTGCTCAATCTGTGTGCAGCAGGTGGCCGGCTATGGTCCACGGACGAAGCCGGGCAGGTCGGGATGACCGCCGAGATTTTACCCTCCCCTTGAGGGTCGAGGCCGCAACGGCGGCCGAGCTCGAAAAATCCGAAGGATTTTTCGGGGAGGGGGTAAGTGTCGAGGCGGTCCCCCTCCCCGAAATTTGCTGCGCTTCGCTTGCAAATTGTCGACCCTCCCTCAAGGGGAGGGTTGTTTTCGTTGCTCCTTTGGCGAGATAGTGGCGTCAAAGCTATAAGAACCACGGGGAGTCGAGATGCCTTGGAATTACGGCGATATCCTTGACGCCGTGGCGGATGCCGTGCGGCCGGACGCGCCCGCTTTCGTGCATGGCGACAAGCGCGTCACCTGGGGCGACGCGTCGGCGCGGATGAACCGGCTCGCGCGGGCGCTGATCGTGCGCGGCGCCAAACCCGGCGACAAGGTCGCGTTCTATATGCGCAACGGCACGGAGTATTCCGAGGCGCTCGGCGCCTGCTATCGCGCGCGGCTGGTGCATGTGAACGTGAACTACCGCTACAAGCCGGAGGAAGTGCGCTACATCCTCGACAATTCCGACGCGGTGGCGCTGATCTACGGCCGCGAGTTCCGCGAGACGGTCGAAGCGATCCGCGGCCAACTTCCGAACATCAAGACCTTCATCGAAGTGAGCGACGGCGACATCGCGGGCTTTGCGGAGGATTACGCGGCGCTCGCCGAGGACGGCGACGGTTCGCGGCTCGAGATCAAACGCTCGCCCGACGACATGCTGTTCATCTATACCGGCGGCACCACCGGCATGCCCAAGGGCGTGATGTGGCGCCACGGCGATCTGTGCACGCTGTGGCACAACCGGCTGGAGCGCACGGTAGGCTTCCGGCCGCCGACGCTGGACGCGTTTGCCGGCGCGATCAAGGCGGTGGGGCAAGGGCCGGTTTCGCTGCCCGCCTGTCCGCTGATGCACGGCACCGGATTCATCTCGGCCTCGACCGCGATGCTCTCGGGCGGAACGGTGGTGACGGTCGACAACCTGTCGCTCGATCCGCATGCGATCTGGAGCGCGGTGGAGACGAACAAGGTTCAGGGCATTTCCATCGTCGGCGATCCGTTCGCCAAGCCGCTGCTGCGCGCGCTGGACGAGGAACCTGGCCGCTACGATCTCTCCAGCATGATGACGATGACGTCGTCGGGCGCGATGTGGAGCGTGGAGGTCAAGCGCGGGCTGCTCAAGCACATGCCGCAGCTTTCGCTCGCCGACAGCTTCGCCTCGACCGAGGCGATGGGCATGGGTGCCTCGGTGATGACCAAGGACGGCGAGGCGCAGACCGCCGCATTCCAGCTGCTCGAAAATGCCATCGTCATCGACGAGCACGACACGCCCATTCCCGCAGGCAGCGGCAAGTCGGGCCTGGTCGCGCTGAGCGGCCCGCTGCCGATGGGCTATTACAAGGACCCGGAGAAGACCGCGCGCACCTTCCGCACCATCGGCAACATGCGCTACTCGATCCCCGGCGATCACGCGCGGGTTGACGAGAACGGCGCGATCACGCTGCTCGGCCGCGGCAACAATTGCATCAACACCGCCGGCGAAAAGGTCTTCCCCGAGGAAGTCGAGGAGGCGCTGAAGACGCACCCGGCCGTCGAGGACGCGCTGGTGCTGGGCGTGCCCGACGAGAAATGGGGCCAGGCGATCACCGGCGTGGTGAAGCTCTCCAACGGCAGCGAATTCGACGAGCAGGCGCTGCGCGAGCACGTCCGCACCCAGCTCGCGGGCTACAAGACGCCCAAGCGCATCCTGATTTCGGAGGTCAACCTGCGCGCGCCCAACGGCAAGGCCGACTACAAGAGCGTAGGCGAGTTCGCCAAGAAGGCGCTCGGCATTCCGGCCTGAGCGCCACGACATTCAGCAACGGGAGGCTTTCCCATGAAATTCACCTGGTTCAATCTGATGCCTTGGCCCTATCTGCCGGACGATTTCCGGGAGACGCATCATTCGGTGTGGGTCGACATCGACTCGCGGCTGTTCGATCCGGTCAAGAGCCACGAAGTCTACAACACCTATCTCGATCTGCTCGAATACGCGTCCACGGTCGGTTTCGACGCGATCGGCGTCAACGAGCATCACCAGAACGGTTACGGCATCATGCCGTCGCCCAACCTGATCGCCGCTGCTCTCGCGCGGCGCACCAAGGATGTCGGTCTGGTCGTGCTGGGCAATTCCATCGCGCTCTACAATCCGCCGGTGCGGGTCGCCGAGGAATTCGCGATGCTGGATTGCATCTCGGGCGGCCGGCTGATCGCGGGCTTTCCGGTCGGCACCTCGATGGATACCAATTTCTGCTACGGCCAGATCCCGGCGCTGACGCGGGAGAAATACCAGGAGGCGCACGATCTGATCATCAAGGCGTGGACCGATCCGGATGTCTTCGCGTGGAACGGTCGTTACAACAAGCTGCGCCACGTCAACATCTGGCCGCGCCCGATCCAGAAGCCGCATCCGCCGATCCACATCCCCGGCGGCGGCTCGGTGGAGACTTACGACTTCTGCATCGACAACACCTATTCCTATTCGTATCTCTCGTTCAGCGGCTATATCCGCGCCAAGGCGCTGATGGACGGCTACTGGAAGCGCGTCGCCGAGCGCAACGCGCCCGACAACTCGCCCTATCGCGCCGGCTTCGCGCAAACCATCCTGGTGGCCGATACCGACGCGGAAGCCGAGCGGCTCTACGGCGAACATGTGAGCTATTTCTACAATCGCTGCCTGCACGTCTATCCCGGCTTCGCGGACGCGCCCGGCTATCGCACGATCAAGACCATCCAGTCCGGCGCGCTGTCGCAATACGCGCCGGTGCGCGGCTACGCCAACATCTCGTGGAAAGAGCTGACCGAAGGCGGCCACATCATCGCGGGCTCGCCGGAGACCGTGCGCCAGCGCATGGAGGAGCTGATCAAGACGCTCCATGTCGGCAACATCTTCTGCCTCATGCATGTCGGCAACATGCCGAAAGAGAAGTGCATGTATTCCACCAGGCTGTTCGCCGAGAAGGTGATGCCCAAGCTGAAAAACATTTTCCCGGATTATGCCGACGACGAACGCTTCTGGTGCCACCCGATCCAGCAGGTGAAACCGGGGAGCCTGCCCAAGGAGGCCGACGTCCTCGCAATGGCCGGGAAATAACTTACCCTCCCACAAGGGGAGGGTGAAAGGATCGAGCAATGTCGATTGAGCTGAAAACCATCGCCACGCCGCATGTCCCGGTGCGCTATTTCGAAGGCGGCTCCGGACAGCCGCTCGTCTTCCTGCATGGCGCGGGCGGACTGGTCGCCGGCGATCCGTTCCTCGCCAAACTCGCAAGCAAGTATCATGTCTTCGCACCGCTCCTGCCCGGCTATGGCGATAGCGAGGAATGCCACACGCTGCGCGACATGCTCGATTTCACGCTCCACACATGGGACGTGATCGAGGCGCTGGGCCTCAAGAATCCGATCCTCGTCGGCCATTCGATGGGCGGCATGATCGCGGCCGAGATGGCGGCGGTGGCGCCGCATGACGTGACGCGTCTCGGCCTCATCGCGCCGGCCGGCCTGTGGCTCGGCGATCATCCGATCCCCGACCTGTTCGCCACCATGCCCTACGACTATCCCGCGATCCTGTTCCACGATGCGCAGGCCGGCACCGCGATGATGACGGCGGGGCTCGCGCTTGACGATCCGGAATGGCTGAAGGGATTTCTCGTCACCAACGCGCGCCAGCTCGGCATGGCGGGCAAGATCCTGTTCCCGGTGCCGGAGCGCGGACTGTCCGAACGGCTCTACCGGATCAAGGCGAAGACGCTGCTGATCTGGGGCGACAGCGACCGGCTGATCTCGCCGGTCTATGCGCAGGCGTTCAAGAAGGGGATCAAGGGTTCGGAGCTTGTCGCCATTCCCGAAGCCGGCCATATGGTGACGGTCGAAAAGCCCGACCAGGTCGTGGCCGCGCTGGGCCGGCTCGGCTAAAGAGCGACGGCCTCCTGCGGCGGCACGAATGTGTTGAGGAAGCCGATGCGGCAGTAAAGCCCGCCGGGCCGGTATTCGATGGCGACTTCGCCGG
This sequence comes from Rhizomicrobium sp., assembly GCA_035601715.1. Lineage (GTDB taxonomy): Bacteria > Pseudomonadota > Alphaproteobacteria > Micropepsales > Micropepsaceae > Rhizomicrobium. The sequence continues at coordinate 2,335 of DATNNS010000075.1, read as the reverse complement.
ATTTTTCGCGCGACGCCATCGATTTGATCACGCGCCCGCCATAGCCTTCCCGTTCGGGCGCCGCGGGCTTGGGACCGCCCGACTCCGTCCATTCCATGACGATGTGATCGCCGTCGGGCGTCGGCGTTCGCGACCAGCGGACGGCGACGATGCCGTTGGAGTCGGAAAGCGCGCCATATTTGATCGCATTGGTCGCCAGTTCGTGGACGGCAAGCGCCAGGCTGCCGCCGGTCGCTTCGGACAATTGCACCTCGGGTCCTTCGATGTGGAATCGATTGGCGTTCTCTTCGGTGAACGGCTCGAGCGTGGCGCGCAGAACGGCGCCGAGCTCGACCGACACGTGATTGCCCGCCAGCACCAGATCGGCCGCGGCGCCCAGCGCATGAAGCCGGCCGAGGAAGCGCTTGAGGAAAGCGTCGAGCTCGGGATTGTCCGCCGGCCGCGGCCGCCGCGAGCTTTTCGCCAGGGCGTCGATGATGGTGACGAGGTTTTTCAGCCGGTGGCGGCCTTCGCCGATCAGCAGTTCGCGGCGTTCGCGCGCAAGACGGGCGTCGTGCGCATCGCGCATCGCGGTGATCCATTCGCGGATTTCGCCTTCCGGCCCAGTCAGCGGCACCGCGCGCGAGCGGAACCAACGCCAGTCGTTTGTCGTCCCATCGCGCAGGCGAAATTCCGCCATATGATAGCCGTCGGTTTCCAGCCTGGTGGGCTGGAGCAAGGAGCGGTCCTCTTCATGGACGGCTTCGATCCAGGCGCGTCCACGGTAGGTCGGCCACGGCATGCCGGTGACGCGCGTCCAGGCGGGATGCGGCGCATGCACATTTCCTTCGCCGTCGGTGACCCACACGATGTCCGATGTCACCGCGACGAGTTCGCGGTAGCGCTTCTCGCTGCGCAGCAGTTCCTGCAGCGCGAGCCTGAGGAAATAGGCAAGCGCGACCAGCAAGGCGGAGACGAGCGCCCACAGCGCGAGTGTGATGACCTGGTCGCGCGAGGGCGCATGGAACGAAAGCGCCGGCGGCACGAAAACGAACCAGACGATGGCGATGCTGAGCGCGACCGCGGCCAAGCCGCATACCCAGCCTGCCACCAGCGCCACCACGATGATGGCCGGAAAATAGAACACCACCGGCACGCCGGCGGATCCGAGCCCGATCTTCAACCGGAAATAGGTCAGCAGGGTCGCCGCGGCAAGCGTCCCCGCGAGCCAGACGAGATGCTTCCAGAATGGACGCGGCGCTGCCAGAAAAACAACGAGTTGCGACAGCCTGCTCGCAGCACCGCCCGTCATGTTTTGTCGCGAAGTCATGCTTCGGCGCCCCGCAGTCCAGTCCCGTGCCCCACACGCTCCGCGGCGGAAAATACACAAATGACGGGGTGATGCAACAGACGCAAAGGTGGCCAAACTTGACATAGGTTAGTCATTGGCAAAACGTTGAACCGGCTGTTTAATCGGATGATGAAAATGCCCAGCAATTTCGATCTTATCATACGCAATGGGACGCTGGCGGACGGCCTAGGCGGCCTTCCAAGAATCGCCGATATTGCAGTGCGGAATGGTACGATCGCGGCGGTGGGAGAAATTCCCGGCTCCGGCCGCGAGGAAATCGATGCCAAGGGCCTGCTCGTCACACCCGGCTTCGTCGACATCCACACCCATTACGACGGCCAGGCGACCTGGGACGCGCGGCTGCAGCCGTCGAGCTGGCATGGCGTGACCACGGTGGTGATGGGCAATTGCGGCGTCGGCTTCGCGCCCGTGCATCCTGCCGATCACGGCAAGCTCATCGAGCTGATGGAAGGGGTCGAGGATATTCCCGGCGCCGCGCTGCATGAGGGGCTTCGCTGGAACTGGGAATCGTTCGGCGATTACCTCGACGCCGTCCAGGGCCGCCCGCACGACGTCGATATCTGCGCGCAGCTCGCGCACGGCCCGTTGCGCGTCTATGTGATGGGCGAGCGCGGCGCCGCGCTCGAAGCCGCGACGCCGGAGGACATCGCCAGGATGCGCTCGATCACGGCGGCTGCGATGCGCGCCGGCGCGCTCGGCTTCACCACTTCGCGCACACTGAATCATCGCACCGCGACCGGCGATCCGACGCCGGGCCTGCGCGCGAGCGAAGCCGAGCTGATGGGCATCGTGGAGGGCATGGCCGATGCCGGCAGCGGCGTGATCGAGCTGATCTCCGATTTCGACACGCCCGATCCGCTCACCGAATTCGCGATGATCCGCCGCCTGGTGACGCAATCCAAACGCCCGCTGTCGCTGTCCCTGGCGCAGGCCGGCCCGTCGGCCGATGGCTGGCGCGGGCTTCTTACGCTGATCGAAGGCGCG
>DATNNS010000074.1:0-4158 GCA_035601715.1 Rhizomicrobium sp. | reverse complement strand
CCGTTGGCGCGCATGATGGGGATGCGGTTCTCCTCTCCGAGCTTCATCCATTCCTCGACGGTGTGCGCCATCGCGGCCTCGCGCTGCATGGCATAATAGACGCCGACGCGGCCGCCCTTCGGCGCGCTGAGGAAGCGCTCGCTCTCATAGGCGTTCGGGATGCCGCCCAGCTCCATGAACTTCGCGCTCGCCGCCCGGCTCACCGGCTGGATGGAGATATGCCCGTCCTTGCATTTGAGCGGCCGCCGGTCGTTGGCGAGCGCGGGCGTGTGGCCGACATGGGAAACCGGCGGCACGAAGGTCTCGCCATAGAGATGCTCGGCCATCATGAAGCTGGTGAAGCTCTCGAACATCGGCACTTCGACGAACTGGCCTTCGCCCGTCGCCTTCTGGTGATAGAGCGCCGCCAGCGTCGCCCACAGCGCGTGCATGCTCGACACCTTGTCAGCGACATAGCTGGGCAGCAGCCGCATGTCCTCGTTGCCGTCGACGCGCGGCAGCAGATCGGCAGCGCCCGACGCCGCCTGCACCAGATCGTCGAACGCCTGGCGCCCGGCATAGGGCCCGTCCGAGCCGTAGCCGACGCAATGGACATAGACGATATGCGGATTGAGCTTCGCGACCTCGTCATACGAGAAGCCGAGCTTGGCCATCGCGTCGGCACGAACGTTATGGATGAATACATTGGCCGTAGGCACCAGCGCGCGCAGCTTCGCGCGATCCGCCTCTGTCTTGAGGTCCAGCGTCACGCTGCGCTTGTTGCGGTTCAGCGACATGAAGGTGGCGCCCATGTCGTCGTTCTTCGCGTGCTTGGAGCCGTGGCGCTGGCGGTCGCCGCCCGGGTTCTCGATCTTGATCACGTCCGCGCCGAGGTCGCCCAGCACCTGGGTGGCATAGGGCCCGAAGATGAATTCGGTCAGATCGAGGACGCGGACGCCATCTAATGGACCTTTGGCGAGCGGTCCCTTTTTATCCGGCATGGAACAACCTCAAATCATGGCTAGAATGGCAGGGTCAGACGGAGACTACGGCATGGCGGCCCAAGCGCAAAAGGCACCGAAAGCGAAGCCCATCATGACGGACGCCGGCATCGAAGCGAAAACCGGCCATGGCTGGGACTACTGGTTCGCCGCGCTGGACAAGGCGGGCGCGGCGAAGCTGGACCACAAGGGCATCACCGCGCTGCTCGACAAGAAGTTCAAGCCCGGCCCGTGGTGGGGCCAGATGATCGCGGTGAGCTACGAACGCGCCCGAGGCATCCGCGCCATGAACCAGAAATGCGACGGTGAATTCTCGGTCAGCGTGACCAAGGTGATGCCGGTCGGTTTGTCGGCGCTGTTCGCGGCGGCGACAGACGCGAAGACGCGCAAGACCTGGTTCCCGCCCGGCGCGTTCGAGGAGACTTCGAAGACCAAGGACAAATACTGGCGCGGCAAATGGAAGAAGGACGGCCGCCTGGAAGTCGGCTTCTACGCCAAGGGCCCGGGCAAAGCGCAGATCGCGCTGCAGTCGAACAAACTCTCCGGTTCGGAAGCGGTTGAGTCCGAACGTGCGGCGTGGAAGAAGGCGCTGGAGAAGCTTGAAGATCTTCTACCACAAGAACATCTGTCATCCCCGGCGAGCGCGAAGCGCAGCGGAGCGCGAGGGAAGGGGACCCAGGCGTGAACGCCCGCTCGGTGGTGATTTTGATTCATGGCAAATATGGCGGCAGTTGGACTGCTTTGCCGCCTGGGTCCCCTTCCCCTCGCGATGCTTGCGCATCGCTCGGCCGGGGATGACAATGTTTCTTGAAAACTGAAAGATCATACATGCAACTCCACCTCTCCACTTGGCCCGAGATCGACAAATATCTCGAGACCTCCAAGGCCATCCTGATCCCCATCGGCTCGACGGAGCAGCATGGGCCGAACGGTTTGCTCGGCACCGATGCCCTGTGCCCGGAGATCATCGGCAAGCGCGCGGGCGACGAGGGCGGCATTCTGATCGGCCCGACTTTCAATGTCGGCCAGGCGCAGCATCACATGGCGTTCTCGGGCACGATCACGCTGCGGCCCTCCACCATGATCGCGGCGATGATGGATTGGGCGCAGTCGCTGACGCGCCACGGCTTCGAGCGGCTCTATTGGCTCAACGGCCACGGCGGCAACATCAACACGATCAACGCCGCGTTCGCTGAGATGTATCACGGCATCAGCTTCGACCGCTCCGGTTCCAACCATCCGCCGCTGCGCTGCATGCTGCGCAACTGGTGGGAGCTTTCGGGCGTCAACGATGTCTGCCGCCAGCTGTTTCCGGTGGGCGAGGGCAGCCACGCGACGCCGAGCGAAGTGTCGGTCACCTATTTCGGCTACCCCGAGGCGCAGAAGTCCGTCGCGATGACGCCCAAGATCGCGCCCAACGGCCCGATCCTCGACGCCGAGGATTATCGCCGCCGCTTCCCCGACGGCCGCATCGGGTCCGACCCGTCGCAAGCCTCCGTCGCCGCCGGCGAGAAGATCGTGGGCGCGGCGGTGAAGGCGGTGATCAGCGAGTTCCGGCAGTTCGCGGCGTCGTGATCGCCTGGCCGTGCCGCCACGCGATGAGTTCGCCGTCTTCCTTGTCGACGCGCGTGCCGGTCTTGCGGAAACCGTTTGCTTCCAGCGCGCGATGTGACGCGACATTGGCGACCGCCGTTTCCGCGGTGATGATTTTCACCAGCGGATCGCGCGCGGCTTCCCGCAGCATCAGCGCGACGGCGCGTGTCGCGTGGCCGCGCCGGCGGCGGCTGGCGGCGACGCCGTAGCCGATCTCGACCATGCCGTCCGCATCCGCCGGCCGCTTGTAGCTGCACAGGCCGACGACTTCGCCGTTCGCCACGATCAGCCAGCCGCCGCCGCCATGCACGGCGCGCACGTTCGCCAGCATGCCGCGCAGCATTTCAAGAATAGAGCGCGCCTCCACGCCGCCCGGCGGCAGACGCAGCGTGGGCGAGACGGGCGCTCCACCCAGCATCCAGTCGAAATGCGCGTCGCCGGCGGGAACGAGTTCGGTCAAGCCGGCGGCCAGACGTAGCGCATGTCGGGAAGCTTCTCGTCGTTGTTCTGGCCGTCCGTGAATTCGACCGCCTTGCAGCCGTGCCGCTCGTAGAACCTGCGCGCGCCATCGTTCGCCTGGAAGGTCCACAGCTGGAATCCCTTCGGCCGGCGCGACTTCACCTTGTCGAGCAGCGCGCTTCCGGCGCCGCTGTTGTGATGATCGGGATGGACATACAGGTGGGCCAGCGTGTCGCCCTCGATGCAGGCGAGGCCCACAATCTCGTGGTCGCGCTCCGCCAGCCAGGTCTCGCCCCGGCCGACGAAGCCGCGCACGAAGTCATGCGTCTCGGCGTCGGTGTGCAGGCGCGGGAAGAAATCCAAGCTGTGCTGCGACGCGATGAAGACCTCGGCGGCTTCGTAGGCATCGTTGAGCAATGCGCGGCGGATGGTGAGATTCGACCCCATGCGAAGCGCAATATAACCCACAGCCTTGACTTGGGCCATGCGGGGGTGATGATCCGCCCCGGTCCCAGGGGCGCGTCGCAAGACGCTGAGATCGCGGCTGAGCGAGTCCCTTTGAACCTGATCCGGGTCATTCCGGCGTAGGGAGAGGCAGATGAACAAACCCATTCTGAATTCGAAATCCGTCAGCGTCACGCGCGGCGCGCTGCCAGGTTCGCGGAAAGTTTATCAGGGCGGCGTGCCGTTCCGCGAGGTCGCGCTGTCGGGCGGCGAGGCGCCGGTGAGGCTCTACGACACCTCCGGTCCGTACACGGATGAATCCGTCGGCGTCGATATCGCCGAAGGCTTGGCGACCGCGCGGCGCGGCTGGATCCTGGCGCGCGGCGACGTCGAGGAATATGACGGCCGCGCCCGCAAGCCGGAAGACGACGGGCTCAAGCCGAACGAGCTTCTGTCCGTGCCGCAATTCGATCGCGGCGGGCGCAAGCCGCTGCGCGCGAAGCCGGGCAAGAACGTCACGCAGCTTCACTATGCCCGAGCCGGCCTCATCACCGAGGAGATGAAATTCATCGCCGCGCGCGAGAACCTTGGGCGCAGCGCACTCGCCGACGGCAATTCCTTCGGCGCGTCGATCCCCGATGAGATCACGGCGGAATTCGTCCGTTCGGAAGTCGCGCGCGGC
>DATNNS010000073.1:0-10510 GCA_035601715.1 Rhizomicrobium sp. | reverse complement strand
GGCACCAAGCCCGCCGGTCAGCATGTCGTCGCCACGGCCGCCCGTCAGCTGGTCCGCGCCCTGACCGCCGACGATCGTGTCGTTGAGGGCGCCGCCCAGCACGACATAGGATCCGTCGGTCTCGGCATGGCCGTCGAAATTCAGCGAAGAGTGTCCCGCCAATTGCGCGCCGCTCACTTCCAGCCGCGCGCCCGCCGCCACATTGGCGTCGCTCATGGTCATCGTGTAGCTGGCGCCCGTGGCCAGCACGATCTTCTCGACATTGACCATCGAGGTCGCGCCGAAAGTGAGATCGGACGCGGAGCCGCCGGTGAGGTTCACCGTGTCGACGCCGTTTCCGCCGTCGATCCGGTCGGACGCGGCGTCGAAATTGGCGTCCAGATTGAAGGTGTCGCGGCCATTGCCGCCGTCAAGCTCGATCGCCGCACCGTGCAGCGACAAGTTCAAATGGAAGACGTCGTTGCCGCCATAGCCGTTATAGACGACGGCCGGCGCGCCGTCGATCGAGCCCACCACGTCGAATTTGTCGGCGCCGCCGAAAACGAGATTGCCCAGCGCCGTCACGTTGCCGGCCTTCACATCGGCCCAGAATTTTCCGGCGTCGACGCTCATGTTGTTCCAGGCCATCCCGACACGGTCGCCTTGCGTGACCTCGAACGTCGTAATCGTTCCCGAATGGGGAAAGCCGGCGGCGTCGTAATCGGATAAACCGGTGCCCTGGACGATGAAGTCCAGACCATGACTACCGCCCAGCACCATCTGGGTGTCGGAATGAGACAGCGTCGTTGCCTTGTTGATCTCCGCCAGAAGATCGGCGTTGAGTTCGCCGCCATTGGTAGTCGTCATTTTGCCCAGCCCTCGATTTAACACAGGATAAATTGCGCAAACGCCCCGCGGTTGCACCGACAAAGCATCCGATACTGCTCTGCAAGCGACTTGCATTGCGAGACAAATCTGCGTGACACGCCAGACATGCGGCGCGATTGCTTTCACGCGCTGCAGTCCGGCGATACCCATGCCGCAGGCTAATGCGGGCCGTGACGCGGCGGCTTCGCGCAAATTGTATCGCGCGCGGACGAAATCCGGTTATGATCGGCGCCGGATCGTCATCAGGGGGAAGCACATGCCGTTCCGCACTCTCATCGCCGCTTGGCTTGCGGCCGCGTTCGCCGCGACCGCGGCGCAGGCCGCCGGCAATGCCGCGGCCGGCGCGTCGGTCTTCGACCGCTGCGCCATCTGCCATTCCAACACGAAGGGCGCGCCGGCCAAGATCGGGCCCAACCTGTTCGGCATCGTCGGGCGCAAGGCGGCGGCGCAGGCCGACTTCTCCTATTCCACCGCGCTCAAGAATTCCGGCATCGTGTGGAGCGCCGACAAGCTCGACGCGTGGATCGCTTCGCCGGCCACGCTGGTGCCCGGCAACCGCATGGCCTTCGCCGGCATCGCTAGCGCCCAGGATCGTGCCAACCTCGTCGCCTATCTCGCCACGCTGAAATAATCTGGCCGTGACGCCGCTGTCCGCATTCGGCCTGTTCGCCGTGACAGCCATGCTGGTGACCTATGCGCTCGAGGATCGCAGCCGCTGGTACACGCTGGCTTTTGCCGGCGCCTGCGCGCTGGGCTCGCTTTATGGCTTCCTGCAAGGCGCTTGGCCGTTCGGCCTGGTCGAAGGGGTTTGGGCTCTCGTCGCGGCGCGGAAGTGGAGCGGCCGGTAATAACTGCGGCGGAACGTCGCAGTTATATGGGGTTGCCGCACTGCAACAGGAAAATCCCGGGCCTAACCGCGCTCATAAAAGCCACGCCCTGCGCTGTGAAGCTTCGTTGACAGGCGGTCAGGCGGAGTCCTAGTTTTTGCGCCGCACAAAAAGCGGCCAGAGGGGCCCCAAGGCGAATCCATCGCGCGCGGGGATAAAACGCCGCCTTTCGGGAAGGCATTCGAACAGCATGAAGGTCATCGTCCCCGTCAAGCGGGTGATCGACTACAACGTGAAGGCCCGCGTGAAGGCGGACGGCACGGGCGTCGATCTCGCCAACGTCAAAATGTCCATGAACCCCTTCGACGAGATCAGCGTCGAGGAGGCGATCCGCCTGAAGGAGAAGGGCAAGGCCACCGAGGTCATCGCCGTCTCGATCGGGCCGCAGCAGGCGGGCGAGACCATCCGCACCGCGCTCGCGATGGGCGCCGACCGCGGCATCCTGGTGAAGACCGACGGCGAAGTCGAACCGCTGGCGGTCGCCAAGATCCTCAAAGCCATCTGCGACGCCGAGCAGCCGGGCCTCGTCATCACCGGCAAGCAGGCGATCGACGACGACAGCAACCAGACCGGCCAGATGCTGGCGGCCTTGCTTGGCTGGCCGCAAGCGACATTCGCGCACAAACTGGAAATGGGCGACGGGAAGGCCGACATCGAACGCGAAATCGATGGCGGCCTTCAGACCATCGAAGTGAAGCTGCCGGCGGTGATGACCACCGATCTGCGCCTCAACGAGCCGCGCTATGCCTCGCTGCCGAACATCATGAAAGCGAAGAAGAAGCCGATCGACGAGAAGACGCCGGCAGATTACGGCGTCGACGTCACGCCGCGGCTGAAAGTGTTGAAAGTGACCGAGCCGCCCAAGCGCACTGCCGGCATCAAGGTCAAGACCGCGGCCGAACTGGTCGACAAGCTCAAAGAAGCGGGGGCGTTCTGATGGCCTCGCTCGTTATCGCCGAACACGACAACAAGAACCTGAAAGACGCGACCGCGAAAACCGTGGCGGCTGCGGCGCAGGTCTCTTCGCCGGTGCATGTGCTGGTTGCCGGTTCCGGCTGCGACGCCGTTGCGCAAGCCGCGAGCAAGCTCGCCGGCGTCGAGAAGGTGCTCGTCGCCGACGACGCGCTCTACGCCAAGATGGTCGCCGAGCCGATGGCGGAGCTGATCCTGTCGCTCGCCGACAAATACGACGCGATCCTCGCGCCAGCCACGACCAGCGGAAAGAACTACCTGCCGCGGGTCGCGGCGAAGCTCGACGTGCCGCAGGTTTCCGAAATCCTCAAAGTGGTGAGCCCCGACACGTTCGAGCGGCCGATCTATGCCGGCAATGCGATCGCCACCGTCCAGGCGCCGGCGGGCAAGAAAATCATCACCGTGCGCACCACGGCGTTCAAGCCGGCGGACGGCGCGGGTTCGGCGACTGTCGAAAAAGTGAATGCGGCGGGCGATCCCGGCCTCTCGAAATTCGTCGGCGAAGAACTATCTAAGTCCGAGCGCCCGGAACTGACATCCGCGAAGATCGTGATTTCCGGCGGGCGCGGCATGCAGTCCGGCGACAATTTCCATCTGCTCGACAAGATCGCCGACAAGCTGCACGCGGCCGTCGGCGCTTCTCGCGCGGCGGTGGATGCGGGCTTCGTGCCCAACGATTATCAGGTGGGCCAGACCGGCAAGGTCGTGGCCCCCGAACTCTACATCGCGGTCGGCATTTCGGGCGCGATCCAGCATCTGGCCGGGATGAAGGATTCCAAGATCATCGCCGCCATCAACAAGGACGAGGAAGCACCCATCTTCCAGGTCGCCGATTTCGGCCTCGTGGCCGATCTGTTCAAGGCGATCCCGGAAATGGAACAGGAATTGACGCGGCTCGGGTACTAGGAGCGCAGCCCCGCGAAGTGTGAGCGGTTCGCGTCAGGCTGCGCGACAGACGAAAGAGTCCGCAAAGGAGCGAGTGAATGGGTATCGAACGCGTAGGCGTCATCGGCGCAGGACAAATGGGCATGGGCATCGCCCATGTGCTGTCGCTGGCCGGCATGGACGTGGTTCTGGAAGACGTGAACGCGGACGCCCTGGCGCGGGCGCGCGGGCTGATCGAGAAGAACATGCACCGCCAGGCGGCGCGCGGCCTCATCAAGGACGAGATCATCGTTCCGGCGCTCGGCCGCATCCATGCCTCGCAAAGCCTCGACGACATGATGGACCGCGACCTCGTCATCGAGGCGGCGACCGAGGACGAGGCGACCAAGCGCAAGATCTTCCAGGATCTGTGCCCGCGGATTTCCCCCAAGGCGATGATCGCGAGCAACACCTCGTCGATCTCGATCACGCGGCTGGCGGCCTCGACCGACCGGCCGGAGCATTTCATCGGGCTTCATTTCATGAATCCGGTGCCGATGATGCAGCTCGTCGAAGTGATCCGCGGCATCGCGACCGACGACGCGACATTCCAGGCCGCCCTCGAAGTCGTCAAGAAAGTCGGCAAGACCGCCGCTTACGCCGAAGACTTCCCCGCTTTCATCGTCAACCGCATCTTGCTGCCGATGATCAACGAGGCGGTCTACACGCTCTATGAAGGCGTCGGGAACGTCGAGGCGATCGACACCGCCATGAAGCTCGGCGCCAACCATCCGATGGGCCCGCTGCAGCTCGCCGATTTCATTGGGCTCGACACCTGCCTGTCGGTGATGCAGGTGCTGTACGAAGGCCTCGCCGATTCCAAATACCGGCCCTGTCCGCTGCTGGTGAAATATGTCGAAGCTGGCTGGCTCGGCAAGAAAACCGGTCGCGGCTTCTACGACTACCGCGGCGAGCATCCGGTGCCGACAAGGTAGGCTTATACGCCGCATGAAAACCCGTCGCATCGCCGTTATCGGTCTTGGCCAGCGCATCGCGCATGTGCTGGCGGCGATGAGGGAGGTGGGCTGGCGGCTCGACGTCGCCGGCTACAGCGATCCCGCGCCGGTGGGGCTCGCCATCCTGAAAGAGCACGCCATCGCGCCCGGCCGCATCTATCCGAATCATGATGCGCTGCTGAAGGACGGGCCGTTCGATCTGGTGATGATCGGCTCGCCCAATCACCTGCATCTCGAACATCTGATGGCGGCGTTCGCGGCGGGCTTTCCGATTTTCTGCGAGAAGCCGATCGTGCGGACCGAGGACGAAACGCTGGCGCTGGCGCGGCATCTGCGCAACGCAAAGACGCCGCCCGTCTATGTCGGCCTCGTCATGCGCTCCATGCCCATCGTGCGCGAAGTGATCGCACGCGTCGATTCCGGTTCGCTCGGCGAGATCGTCTCCATGGATGCAACCGAGCATCTGCATCCCGAGCATGGCGGCTATCTCGCGCGCAACTGGCGGCGCAAGCGGGAATGGGGCGGCTCCTATTTCCTCGACAAGGTGTGCCACGATTTCGATATCTTCAACCGGCTCACGCGCGCGCGGCCTGCGCGCGTGGCGAGCTTCGGCGGCCGGCGCATATTCCATGAAGGCCGCAAGGATTTTCCCCGCGCTTACGAAGACGGTTCGCCCGCCTATGCGCTGCGCGACGCGGGCTGGGGTGCGGCGAACGACGCGTTCCACTCCGACATGGACGTGACCGATCACCAGACCGCGCTGGTGGAATATGCGAACGGCACGCAGCTATCCTTCCATTCCAATACCCATGTCAGCCTGCAGGAACGCCGCTGGTATATCGCGGGGAGCGAAGGCACGCTGATCGCCGATCTGGTGCGCAACAGGATGCTGGTGCGCGGCGCGCTGTCGCGCGCCAAGCCCGAGCGGCTGGACTGGAAGGACCGCACCGACGACAACCACAACGGCGCCGACCAGGCGATGGCGCGCGACCTGCTCGCGACGCTGGAGACCGGCGCGCCCTTTCCCGTCACGCCGTGGGATTCGATGGAAGCGGGATTGACCGTGATGGCGATCGACCGCGCGATGGAAAGCAAATCCGTCGTCGACTGCGCACCGATCTGGACGGCCTACGACGCGGTCAGCGCCTTGAAATAAGCGATGGCCGACGCATCGTCCCAATCGGCCGGACCGGTGGCCTGGGCGATCTCGCGGCCTTGCGGATCGATCAGCACGCTGAGCGGAAGACCGATGGCGCCGAACGCGCGCGTCAGGGCGGCGTTGGAATCGAGATAGACCGGCAGCGTGCCCGCTCCATGCGCCTTGAGGAAGGCCGCCGTGCTGCCGGCGCTGCCACGCCCGGCATTGACGGTCACGACGGAAAGGCCCGGCACCGCCGCGTGAAGCCGCGCCAGGGCCGGCAACTCCTTCACGCAGGGCGCGCACCAGGTCGCCCACAAATTGAGCAGGACATAGCGGCCCTTGAAGGCCGCCAGCGTTTGATGCCCGCCGACCCCGTCGGCGAAGGCGACTTCGGGCATGGCCTGCGGGTTCGGGTTGTCGACCAGGGCGGCCAAGGCCGGGGGCTTTGCGTGGACAGCGCCGACATGGATCACATATAGAACGGCCGCGACCGCGAAAGCGGCGACGACTCCGGCTATGATCGCAAGGCGCTGACGAGGCATATCGCGTGACCAATAAGATGTGGGGCGGACGCTTCGGCAAAGGCCCCGCCGCCATCATGGAGGAGATCAACGCCTCCATCGAGTTCGACCGGCGCCTCGCCGTGCACGATCTAGCGGGTTCGAGGGCCCATGCGCAAATGCTGGCGGACCGGGGGATCATTTCCAAACCCGACGCCGAAGCGATTCTGAAGGGGCTGGCGCAGATCGAGGCGGAAATCGCCGAAGGCCGCTTCGTCTTCAAACGTGAATTCGAGGACATCCATCTCAATATCGAAGCGCGGCTGGGCGAGATCGCGGGCGCCGCGGCCGGACGGCTGCACACCGCGCGCTCGCGCAACGATCAGGTCGCGACCGATCTGCGGCTGTGGGTGCGCGAGGCTTGCGAACGCGCCGATGCCGGATTGCTCGCGCTCGCCCGCGCACTGCTCGCCCAGGCCGAGCGCCACGCCGACACCATCATGCCGGGCTTTACCCATATGCAGTCGGCCCAGCCCGTCACCTTCGGCCATCATTGCCTGGCCTATGTCGAGATGGCCGCGCGCGACCGCGGGCGTTTCGCCGACGCGCGCGCACGAACGAACGAGTCGCCGCTCGGTGCGGCGGCGCTGGCCGGCACGCCGTTTGCGATCGACCGCGAAGCGACGGCGAAGGCGCTCGGCTTCGACCGGGCGATGCGCAATTCGCTCGATGCGGTGGCCGCCCGCGATTTCGCGCTGGAATATCTGTCGACTGCGACCATCGCCGCGCTGCATCTGTCGCGGCTGGCCGAAGAGATCGTGCTGTGGGTGTCGCCGTCGTTCGGATTCGCCAGACTCTCCGACGCCTTCACCACCGGCTCCTCGATCATGCCGCAGAAGCGCAACCCGGACGCCGCCGAGCTCGTGCGCGCCAAGGCGGGACGCATCCTCGGAAGTTTCGTCGCGCTTGCGAGCGTGATGAAAGGTCTGGCGCTCGCCTATGCCAAGGATCTGCAGGAAGACAAGGAACCGGTGTTCGCGGCGGCCGACGCGCTCGAGCTTTCGCTGGCCGCGATGGCGGGTATGGTCGAGGACCTGACACCGCAAAAGGGCGCGATGCGCCGCGCCGCGGAAGCCGGCTATCCGACCGCGACCGATCTTGCCGACTGGCTGGTGCGGGCGCTGAACAAGCCGTTCCGCGAGGCGCATCACACCGCGGGCGCACTGGTCAAGCGCGCGGAGGAATTGAACCTCACGCTGGAAAAGCTGCCGCTGGCGGAAATGCAGAAGATCGAGCCCGGCATCACCAAGGACGTCTTTTCCGTTCTTTCGCTCGACGCCAGCGTCAAATCGCGCGACAGTTTCGGCGGCACGGCGCCCGTGCGCGTGCGCGAGCAGATCCAATTCTGGCGGGAGAAACTGACATGATCCTGCGGCTTCTGATCGTGCTGGCGCTCGTGCTTCCCCTCCAGGCCTGCGGCACCAAGAGCAATCTCGACATGCCCAACGGCAATCCCACGCCCAAGGGCGAAAAGGATCCGTCGCGGCCGCCGCATTCGATCGGGCAATGAAGGCTTTTGGCTATAGGGAACACCGGCTGTTCGCCGAGGATGTCGATCTGTCGGCGCTGGCGGCCGAGGTCGGCACGCCGTTCTATTGTTATTCGTCCGCCGCGCTGGAGCAGAACTATCGCGCGTTCGCCGATGCGTTTCCCAAGCGCACGCTGATCGCGTTCTCGGTCAAGGCCAACGGCAATCTCGCTGTGCTCAAGACCTTGGCGCAAGCCGGCGCGGGCGCCGATGTCGTCTCCGGCGGCGAATTGAAAAAGGCGCTGGCGGCCGGAATACAAGCCGACAAGATCGTGTTCTCCGGTGTCGGCAAGACGCCGGCTGAAATGAAACTCGCCCTCGACGCCGGCATCCACCAGTTCAACGTCGAGAGCGAAGCCGAGCTGGACGCGCTGAACCGGGTGGCGCTCGCCGGCGGCAAGCGCGCGCCGGTGGCGATCCGCGTCAATCCCGATGTCGACGCGCGCACCCACGCCAAGATCACGACCGGCACGGCGGAAAGCAAATTCGGCATCCCGTGGACGCGCGGGCGCGAAATCTATGCGCAGGCGGCGCGTCTGGCAGGTATCGCGATCGTCGGCGTCGACGTCCATATCGGCAGCCAGATCACCGCGCTCGCGCCTTTCGAAGCGGCTTTCAAACGCGTCGTCGAGCTGATCGGCGTGCTGCGCGCCGACGGGCATGCCATCGCGCGCGCCGACCTTGGCGGCGGGCTCGGCGTCGCCTATCGCGCCGGCGAGCCGCCGCCGGATCTGGCCGCCTATGCCGCCATCGTGGCCACGCTTACCCGCGATCTCGGCGTCGCGCTCATCTTCGAGCCGGGACGGGCGATCGCGGCGGATGCCGGCATCCTCGTCAGCCGCGTGATCTACGCCAAGCGCGGCGAGAGCAGGGATTTCCTCATCCTGGACGCCGGGATGAACGATTTCCTGCGGCCCGCGCTTTACGACGCCCGTCACGAAATCGTGCCCGTTAACGAAGCCGCGCCCGGCACGCCCACACTCAACTACGACGTGGTCGGGCCGGTGTGCGAAACCGCCGATCTGTTCGCGCGGGACTGCGTATTGCCCCGGCTCGAAAGCGGCGATCTGGTGGCGATCCTGTCCACCGGCGCCTATGGCGCGGTGATGGCTTCGGCTTACAATGCGCGGCCGCCTGCCCCTGAAGTGCTGGTCAAGCAAGGCCAGTGGAGCATCGTGCGGCCGAAGATGAGCGATGACGAACTACACGGACTCGATCGCCTCCCGCCCTGGCTCGGCTGAGCGCTACGTCGCGCTGGCCCGCGCCGTGCTGCTGTGGGAGCGCGTCTGGCCGGCGCTGTGGCCGGCAAGCGCCATCGTCTGCGTTTATCTCGCCGCCGCCCTGCTCGGGCTGTTCGAATTCGTGCCCGGGGCTTTGCGCGGACTGGTGCAGGCCTTCGTGCTCGCCTGCATCGGGCTGTCGCTCACGCAGAATCTGCGCGTCATCGCGCTGCCATCCTGGATGGAAGGGGCACGCCGCGTCGAGCGCGACAGCGCGCTCGCCCATCGCCCGATCAGCGAACACGGCGACCGTCTCGCCGCCGGCCAAGGCGACGCGCAGGCGGAAGCGTTGTGGCGGCTGCATCTGAAGCAGTTGCTGGCGCGGATCGCACGGCTGCGCGTACGGCGTCCTGTGTCCGGACTTGGCACCCGCGATCCTTATGCGCTGCGCTTCATTGTGCTGCTGCTACTGCTTGGCAGCCTATTTGCCGCCGGCGCGGATTGGCGCGGCAGGCTTGCCGTCGCCTTGTCGCCCGATGCCGGCGAGGGTGCCGCCGCAGCCGCCATCGATGCCTGGATCAATCCGCCGGCCTATACCGGGTTGCCGCCGATCTATCTCCAGCGCGGCAGCACGGCTGTGATCGCGGTTCCCACAGGCTCCGAACTCGTCGCGCGCGTCCACGACGCGGCGGCGGCGCCGCATTTCGCTATCGCGCCGTCGCCGGGGATCACCACGCCGTCATTCGCGGGCGCGCAGAACGAATATGGCGCAAGCTACCGTATCGCGGCGAGCGGCGACGTGCGCGTGCGTGCCGATGGACGCACGTTGGGCGACTGGCATATCCGGGCGATCCCCGACAATCCGCCGGCGATCGCGTTCGCCCAGCCGCCGAGCGTGACGGAGCGCGACGCGGTGAAGTTCGCCTTCACCGCCGGCGACGATTACGGCGTGGTCGCCGTGCGCGCGCTGATCCGTCCGGTTCTCGCCGGCGGCAAGACGGGCAAGACTCTCTCCGTCGATATGCCGATCTCGGCGTCGCAGAAAACCGTCACGCAGACCGATTACAGTGACCTGACCGAAAGCCCGTTCGCCGGGTTGAACGTCTCCGTCACGCTGGAGGCGACGGACGGCGCGGGGCAGAAAGGCTTGAGCAAGCCGGTTCCGTTCCACCTGCCCGCGCGCATCTTCACCCACCCGCTCGCGCGCGCGCTGGTCGAGCAGCGCCAGATGCTGGCGGTCGACGCGCCGCTGGCGCGCGAGAGGTCGGAGGAAACGCTCGACGCGCTGACCATCGCGCCCGACCGCTTCTATCAAGGCCAGGACGGGCTCTACCTCATTCTGCGCACGACCTATTACGCGCTCAAGGATGCGCGAAGCGCCGCCGACATCGCGCGCGTCGAAGATCTGCTGTGGGAGACCGCCGTCTCGCTCGACCAGGCGGGCCTCGCCAACGC
>DATNNS010000072.1:0-2536 GCA_035601715.1 Rhizomicrobium sp. | reverse complement strand
GGCAAATCTATCCCGCCAATGGCTGGGTCGAGCACGACGCCGAGGAAATCTGGCAGGCTGCGGTCGCGACTTGCCGTGTGGCGGCGAAGGGCGTGTCCGACATCGCGGCCATCGGCATCACCAACCAGCGCGAGACGACGGTGTTGTGGGACCGCAAGACGGGCAGGGCGCTGCACAACGCCATCGTCTGGCAGGACCGTCGCACGGCGGAACGCTGCCGGCAGATTCGCGATGCGGGGCAAGAGAGCGACGTGGCGGCGCGCACCGGACTTCTTCTCGATTCTTATTTCTCCGCGACCAAGATCGAATGGCTGCTCGACCATATCCCGGGCGCTCGGGCGCGCGCCGAGAAAGGCGAACTCGCGGCCGGCACGATCGACAGCTGGCTAATCTACAAACTGACCGGCGGCAAGGTCCACGCCACCGACGTCACCAACGCCTCGCGCACCATGCTGCTCAATCTCAAGACGCTGGCCTGGGACGATGCGATGCTGAAACTGTTCCAGGTGCCGCGCGCCCTTCTGGCCGACGTGCGCGACAGCGCCGGCGACTTCGGCGCGACAACCAGCGACCTGTTCGGCGCCGCCATTCCGATCCGCGGCGTGGCGGGCGACCAGCAGGCGGCGCTGTTCGGCCAGGCCTGCTTCGCGCCAGGCGATGTGAAATCGACTTATGGCACAGGCTGCTTCGCGCTGGTGAACACCGGCGTGGTGCCGCCTAGATCGACCAACCGTCTGCTCGCGACGGCCGGCTATCGGGCCAAGGGCCACACCGCTTATGCCATCGAAGGCAGCATCTTCATCGCCGGCGCGGTGGTGCAATGGCTGCGCGATGCGCTGGGCGTGATCCGTGACGCGAGTGAGATCGAAGCGCTGGCCGGCACCGCCAAACCGGCGGATGGACTTTATTTCGTTCCCGCCTTCACCGGCCTCGGCGCGCCTTACTGGGATCCCGATGCGCGCGCCGCGATCATGGGACTGACGCGCGACATGGGCGCTGCGGAAATCGCGCGCGCGGCCCTCGACGCCGTTTGCTACCAGACCCGCGACCTGCTCGATGCGATGGGGCGCGACATGGCGGCCAGCAAGCTCGGCGCGCCGGCGGCGTTGAAAGTGGACGGCGGCATGGTCAGGAACGACTGGTTCTGCCAGCGCCTTGCCGATCTCACCGGGCTGCCGGTCGACCGTCCCAAGGTGACGGAGACCACGGCGCTGGGAGCGGCGTATCTCGCCGGATTGTCGGTGGGGCTGTTCGCGGGCCTCGATGATATCGCAAAAGCCTGGGCGCTGGATCGCCGCTTCGAACCGGCGCTCGCCCCCGCGACGCGCGATCGGTTGTACGAGGGCTGGCTGGCGGCCCTGGGCCGCGTGCGCACGGCTTGAAGACATGAACCATCCACCGGGAGCACCACGATGAGCGCATTCGAACATGTGATGTCGCTCATCTCGTTCGTCTTCGCGCTGGCGATCGCCCATCTCCTCACCTGCGCCATCGCCATTTTCCGCGCGCGCTCGCGCGTGCGATTTTCCTTCACCCATGCCGTGTGGATGGCTGTTTCGCTGCTGCAGGTGATGGCGTGGTGGCTGGCGTTCTGGGATTTCCGGCTGATGAAAAGCTGGGATGTCGGCTTCGTCGCCTTCACGCTCGCCACCGGAATTCTGGTCTATGTCTATACCGGGCTTGTCTGCCCCGAAGTGCCAAGGGAAGGCACGCTCGATTTGGAAGACTACCATCGCACGCATGGCCGCGAATATATCGCGGTGCTTCTGGCGATCGGCATTGTCGGTTTCGCCTACGGCGCGATCTATGGATACCTTTACGATATACCGGAGCAGAAGGCACAGAATGCGGTGATCATACCGATAACGCTGGTCACGCTGATTGCCTTCATCTTCCGCAATCGCACGGTGCAGACGGTTTGCGCGGCCATCGTGCTGGCTCTCTACCCCGTCTATTTCTATGTGGGCCAACACGCATTGCAATGAGCCGAAAGGAAGACTTCGCATGACCCTTTCCGACCTCGCCTCCATCGGCAGCCTCGTCAGCGGCGTAGCTGTGCTGGTGTCGCTGGTTTATCTCGCGCAGCAGACGCGGCAAAACACGAGGCACACGCGGGCGCTGGTCCAGCAGGCAAACAATCAGCAACTCATCGATTTCAATTGGGATGGTGCCAAGGACCCCGTCTTAAACGAGCTTCTGCTGCGCGGTGACGCCGGCGATCCGACGCTGACCCCCGCGCAGGCGAGCGCGTACCTTCGGCTTGTGCTTGCGTATATGTGCTACGCCGAAGACTCCTATTATCAGCATCGCGAAGGACTGATCGACACCGAACGCTGGGCTGCCACATCGACGTGGTTGCAGTACGGCAGAGCCCCGCATCCGGGATTCCGCGCGGGCTGGACGATGAGCCGCGAGCTGTTTGGCCGGGAATTCGCGACCTTTGTAGACGATGCGGTTCGCGACTACGGATCGTCGCCTGAGCGCCACACGGGCGTGGATTGGCTGAAACGCGCCGCCGACGAACGCGCACGAGCAA
>DATNNS010000071.1:0-2167 GCA_035601715.1 Rhizomicrobium sp. | reverse complement strand
CATCGAGATTTCTCCTTCAGCCCCCCGCGCGCGGAGCCTACAGACCGGGGGCATTTGTCGCCAGAGCACAGCGCGATTAAGAATGGTCGGAACGATTATCAGGGAGAGGCAAATGGATTTGTTCGATCTGACCGGCAAGGTCGCGCTCGTCACGGGTTCCACCAAGGGCATCGGCGAGGCCATCGTGCACCGCATGGCCGAGCACGGCGCCAAGGTCGTGGTTTCCAGCCGCAAGGCGGATGCCTGCGAGAAAGTCGCCGCCGACATCAACAAGGCGCGCGGCGCGGACGTCGCGGCGCCCATCGCCTGCAACATCAACTACAAGGAGCAGCTCCAGAACCTCGTCGCCCAGACGCGCGCCAAGTGGGGCCGGATCGACGTCCTCGTCTGCAACGCCGCACTCAATCCCTATTACGGGCCGCAGATGGATATCCCGGACGAAGCGTTCGACAAGATCATGGGCGCCAACGTCCGCTCCAATCACTGGCTCTGCCAATTGGTGCTGCCGGAAATGAAAGAGCGCAAGGACGGCGCGATCATCATCGTCTCCTCGATCGGCGGCCTGCGCGGTTCGCCGGTGCTCGGCGCCTATTGCATCTCGAAGGCGGCCGACTTCCAGCTCGCGCGCAACATCGCGGTCGAATATGGACCTTATAACATCCGCGCCAACGCCATCGCGCCGGGCCTGATCAAGACCGATTTCGCCAAGGCGCTGTGGGACAATCCCGAGACGCTCAAGCGCTCCACCGCCGGCGCGCCGCTGCGCCGCATCGGCGAGCCCGACGAGATCGCGGGCGCCGCCGTGTTCCTCGCCTCGAAAGCCGGATCGTTCATGACCGGACAGGCGGTGGTGGTGGACGGCGGGGCGACGATCTGATGCGTGCGCTCGTCATCATGATAGCGGCGCTGGTCTGCGCGGGGTTCGCGCAAAACGCGCGGGCGGGCGACATGCCGCTGCCCACGCCGCCGCAGATCGACTGCAAATCGCCCGCCAACCAGATGGAGCTCGACTATTGCGCCGGCGTCGATTTCAAGGCCGCCGACGCCAGGCTCAACGCGCTCTATCAGGGGCTGATGGCCAAATACAACACCAACAACCAGGCACTCCTTCGCGACTCCGAGGAGAAATGGATCGCCTGGCGCGATAGCGAATGCGCCTATGAGAACGCCCTCACCGTCGGCGGCACCATCCATCCGATGATGGAAACCCAATGCGACACCGAGAAGACCAACGCCCGCATCAAGGACCTCGAGCGCCAGCGCGACTGCGAGGAAGGCGACATCTCCTGCAACCCGCCGCTCTAGCGCTCAGATGAAATCCGTCGTGCTCAGATGCGACAGGTTGGCGCCGTGGTCGAGCAGGAACACGAAGTCCTGCCCGGCCTGGTAGCCCGCGGCGCCGTTCGCATCGACGATCAGGAAGGTGTCGCCGGCATAGTCGCCCGAGGTCGGCGCGAACAGCACCGCATGATGAGTACCGAGCTGGCTTGTGCCGATGGCGGTCGCGAGATCGGAATCGAAGGTCGCCGCCGATAGTGCGCCGCTTGCGACCTTGGCGTTGATCCCGCTGACGGTGAACGTCAGATCGAACGCGTCCATGCTGGCGTCGAAATGGCCGATCGTGTCGAAGCCCGCGCCGGTCGATTCATTGGCGTGGGTGTAGACGAAATGATCGATGCCGGCGCCCGCAGTCAGGCTGTCCGCGCCGAGGCCACCGCGCATCACGTTGTTGCCCGCGCCGCCGATGATCGTGTCGTTGCCCGCGCCGCCGGTCAGCGTGTCGGCGCCGGCGCCGCCCTTGATGACGAATGTTCCGTTCGTTTCCGGGCCGCCGTTGAAGGTCAGGCTGTCGCCGGCGCCGAGCTTGGATCCGTCCACCGTCATGGTCGCGCCGGCGGCGACGGTGGCGTCGTTGGTGGTGAATTTGTAGCTGTGACCCGCTGCGAAACTGAGAGTCTCGACCTGGACGATCGAGGTGGACTTGAAGGTGACGCCGGCGGAATAGTCGCCGTCGAATGTGACCGTGTCGCCGCCGGCACCGCCGTTGACCCGATCGTTGGCGGTGAACGCGGCGCCGAAGTTGACGATGTCGCTGCTGCTGCCGCCGTTGACGGTATCGTCGCCGCCGTCCGACAGATCGTAGGTGTTGCTGCCGCCGAGGCCGAAC
>DATNNS010000070.1:0-8041 GCA_035601715.1 Rhizomicrobium sp. | reverse complement strand
GGCGTCTTGATGCCGAAGCCCACACAGCAAGGGAGTTGCGTGTGCGCTTTCAGCCGCGCGACGGCTGCGCGCACGTCTTCTTCGGAGAAGCTCTTGGTGCCCGTCACGCCGGCGACGGAGACATAGTAGAGGAATCCGCTGGCGCCTTCGAGCACAGTGGCGAGGCGTTTCGCGTCGGTCGTCGGCGCGGCCAGGCGGATGATGTCGATGCCGTGACTGGAAGCGGGATCGCGCAGCACCGCGTCTTCCTCCGGCGGCAGATCGACGGTGATGAGGCCGTCGATACCGGCCGCGGCGGCGTCCTTGGCGAAGCGCGCGGTGCCGTAGGCGTGGATCGGATTGTAGTAGCCCATCAGAACGATGGGGGTCTTGGCGTCCGCCTTGCGGAAGCGGCGCACCAGTTCGAGAACTTTCACCAGAGTCATGCCGCTCTTCAGCGCACGCAGCGACGAGGCCTGGACGGCGGGCCCGTCGGCCATCGGATCGGAGAACGGGATGCCGAGCTCGATCAGATCGGCGCCGGCAGCGGGAAGCTGTTCGAGGATGGCGAAACTCGTCTCGATGTCCGGATCGCCCGCCGTGATGAACGGGACGAAAGCGGCGCGGTTGGCCTTACGCAATTCCGCAAATCGCGACGCGATACGGCTCATGTCTTTCCTCCCCTGCGAAGCGGGGGAGGAAAAGAGACAGCGAGTCATATCGTCTCCCCCATCGCGGCGGCGGCCGTGAACACGTCCTTGTCGCCGCGGCCGGAGAGAGTGAGTGCGATGATCTTGTCCTTGGCCATGCGCGGCGCGACGCGCGCGATATGGGCAAGGGCATGGCTCGGTTCAAGCGCGGGAATGATCCCTTCCTGGCGCGAGAGCAGCGTGAACGCCTCCATCGCTTCGCGGTCGGTCGCCGAGAAATATTTCACCCGGCCCTGGTCCTTGAGCCAGGAATGTTCCGGACCGACGCCGGGATAATCGAGGCCGGCCGAGATGGAATGCGCTTCCAGGATTTGGCCGTCCTTGTCCTGCAACAGATAAGAGCGCGCGCCATGCAGCACACCGGGCGCGCCTTTGGTCAGGGTCGCGGCATGACGAACGCTGTCGACGCCCTCGCCCGCCGCCTCGACGCCATGAATTTCGACATCGGGTTCGTCGAGGAACGGATGGAATGTGCCGATGGCGTTCGAGCCGCCGCCGACGCAGGCGACCAGCAGGTCGGGCAGGCGTTTCTCCGCCTCCATCATCTGCGCGCGGATTTCCTCGCCGATCACGCATTGGAAATCGCGCACCATGGCGGGATAAGGATGCGGGCCGGCGGCGGAACCGATGATGTAGAAGGTGTCGTCGACATTGGCGACCCAGTCGCGCAACGCCTCGTTCATCGCGTCTTTCAGCGTGCGCGAGCCCGACGTGACGGGACGCACATCGGCGCCCAAAAGCTTCATGCGGAACACATTGGGCTTCTGCCGCTCGATATCGACTTCGCCCATATAGACGACGCAGGGCAGCCCGAAGCGCGCGGCGACCGTCGCCGTCGCCACGCCGTGCTGGCCGGCGCCGGTCTCGGCGATGATGCGCGTCTTGCCCATGCGCCGCGCGAGCAGGATCTGGCCCAGGCAATTGTTGATCTTGTGCGCGCCGGTGTGATTGAGATCCTCGCGCTTGAGATAGATCTTGGCGCCGCCCAGATGCGCGGTGAGGCGTTCGGCAAAATAGAGCGCGCTCGGGCGGCCGACATAATGCTTGAGCAGCCCGTCCAGCTCGGCATGGAACGCGGGATCGTTCTTCGCCGCCTCGTAAGCCTTCTCCAGATCGAGAACCAGCGGCATCAGCGTCTCGGCGACGAAGCGGCCGCCATAGCCGCCGAAATGGCCGGCGTTGTCGGGCCCGGCGCGGAAGGAGTTGGGCACGCTCATGGCTGCGTCTCCTCCGCCGGCGTGCGCGCATTGGCGACGAAGGCGCGGATCAGCTCCGGGCTCTTCACGCCCGGCGCGCTTTCCACGCCGGAGGACGTGTCGACGCCCGGCGCTTGCGCGCTGCGGATTGCGCGCGCGACGTTCCCGGCGTCGAGCCCGCCCGCGAGCAGCCAGGGCCGGGAGAAGCTCCGTCCACGGAGCAATTGCCAGTCGAACGCCGTGCCATGGCCGCCGGGGCGTGTGGCGCGCTCCGGCGCCTTGGCGTCGAACAGCAACATATCGGCGGCCATTTCATAGGCCGCGACTTGCGAAAGATCCGACGCATCCGCCACCGCGATCGCCTTGATCACCGGCTTGCCGAAGCGGGCGCGGATTTCGCCGGTGCGGTCCGGCGTCTCGCGTCCGTGCAATTGAATAAAGTCGGGATTGGCGGCGGCGACGGCGGCGGCGATGGCGTCATCTTTCGCGTCGGCGACCAGCGCCACGATGCGCAAGCGCCCACGCAGCCGCGCCGCGAGCGAGGCAGCCTGCTCCGGCTTGAGGTTCCGCGGCGAACCTGGATGGAACGCGAGACCCGCGAAATCCGCGCCGGCGCGCACAGCCGCATCGGCCGCGTCGGCGCTGGTGATCCCGCAGATTTTGACCCGGATAGGCATGGGACGGGCCTTATCGCCGCGCGATGAGGCGAAAGCAAGATCGGCCCGGCGGCGGGCTAAATCCAGTCCGTCAGCCCTTCGCGATCGTGCGTGGCGCGGTAGGTCGGCGTCGCCCGCATGCGCAGGACATAGGCCTTGATATGCGGCCACTCGGTCGCCGGGCGCGGCATGTTGCGCGACCAGCGCATCAGCATCGTGCCCAGGAAATCGGCCATGCCGATCTTCGCGCCCAGCAGATAAGGGCGGCCATCGGCGAGCAGTGCCTCGACGCGATCCCACGCTTTCTCGATGCGGATGCGGGCCTGCGCCCTGGTCGCCTCGGCATTCTCCGGACCGGCGCCTTCGTCGGAATAGAACCAGAGGCGGAATGCGGGCTGCAGCGTGTTGGCGAAATAGATCATCCATTGCAGATAGGCCGCGCGCTCGGGCACGCCCGGCAGCGGCGCGAGCGCCTTCTGCGGATGCCGCTCGGCCAGCAGCATCAGCAGCGCGGCGGTTTCGGCATAGGCGGTCCCGTCAATCACCAGCGCGGGCACATGGCCGCTCGGATTGATCTTCAGATAGTCGGGCGCCTTTTGCGCGTTGCTGTCGAAATCGACCAATGCCAGTTCGAACGGCGCGCCGATCTCGTTCAACGCCCAATGGACGACAAAGCTTGCGGTGCCAGGCGCGTAGTAGAGCGTATAGCTCATACAGCCATGAATTCGCCGGCGATGGCGCGCGCCGCCGCAGCCGGATCGGACGCGGCCGTGATCGGCCGGCCGATGACCAGAATATCGGCGCCGGCGCGCGCGGCTTCGGCCGGCGTCGTCACGCGGCGCTGGTCGGCAAGATCGGCGCCCGCGGGACGGATGCCGGGCGTTACGATCAGGAAGTCCGCGCCGCACGCCTTGCGCACCAGCGCGATCTCCTGCGGCGAGCACACCACGCCATCGAGGCCGCATTGTTTGGCAAGCATCGCCAGTCTTTCGACCTGCGCCAGCGCCGGCTTCTTCTGGCCGACGGCATCGAGGTCAATGTCGGTCATGCTGGTGAGCAGGGTGACGCCGATGATGCGAATTTTCGGATCGACGCTTTTGGCCGCATCCACCGCCGCGCGCATCATCGCTTCGCCGCCCGAGACGTGGATGTTGAAGACCGCTGCACCCAGCCGCGCGATCTCGCGCGCGGCGCCGGCGACGGTGTTGGGGATGTCATGGAATTTGAGGTCGGCAAAAACCGGCAGGCCGAGGGCTACGACGCGGCGGACCGCATCGGGACCCAGCGCGGTGTAGAACTCCAGGCCGATCTTGAGTCCGCCGACATGCGGCTTGATCGCGGCGCCGAGCGACAACGCCTTGGGCAAATCGGGGGTGTCGAGAGCAACGAAGATCGGGTTGGGGAATCGCAATTTGCTCATCGCGATCCGGTCCATACCGCCGCGTCGGCCCGGCGGCAAGTCACTTTCGCCGCCTTGTGATCGCGCTCGCCATCCAGCCGAGCAGAATGCCGGCGCCAACGGCCAGAAAAAGCAATATGAACAGTGGCATCTGCAGGGCCAGCGCCGGCGCGGTCTGGGAAAACGGATCGAGGCTGACCAGCACGCTCTGGCGGTTGGCGACGGCGACCACGGCGGCCACCAACGCCGCGGGGATGCCGATCGCATAGGTGGAAAGCTTCACGTCAGGCGCCCGCGTGGGGCCCGCCATTGAGCCGTTCGCGCAGTTCCTTGCCGGTGCGGAAGAACGGCGCGCGCTTTTCGTCCACCGTCACCGGCGCACCGGTGCGCGGATTGCGGCCCATGCGCGACGGGCGCATCTTGACCGAGAACGCGCCGAAGCCGCGCAACTCCACGCGATGGCCCTTGGCCAACGCCTTGGTGACTTCGTCGAGCACGGTCGTGACGATGCGCTCGACGTCGCGGTGATAAAGGTGCGGATAGCGCTGGGCTAGCCGCGCCACCAGTTCAGACTTGATCATCCCCCGCCCCTCTCAAGG
Source organism: Rhizomicrobium sp. (assembly GCA_035601715.1). GTDB lineage: Bacteria > Pseudomonadota > Alphaproteobacteria > Micropepsales > Micropepsaceae > Rhizomicrobium. Next base: position 3,502 of record DATNNS010000070.1, on the reverse strand, counting down.
GCATTCCCGACACTAGGCTCAAAGGCCCGTTCAGCATCGTTAACGTAGAGAGCGATTCCGCGCCCCGTCAAGGGAAGCCACTGAAAGGGCAGAGCTTTTCGGAAAGAGCGTGGCGAAAATCCCGCAGGGGCATATGCGGCGGAATGGCGCACAATGTGCGGTCTACGGGTCAGGCGGCCAGCCGGGCCGCCTCATCATTGGGGATTTCGACGCTGACGGTGGTGCCGCTGCCCTCGACGCTCTCGATCCTGAGGACACCCTTGTGCATCTCGGCCAGCGCCCGGACCAAGGCGAGACCGAGCCCGGTGCCGGTCTGCGTGGTGCTCGCGTCGGTGCGGATCTGCACGAACGGATTGCCCAGCCGGTAGAGCTGGTCGCCGGGAATGCCGATGCCGCTGTCCGTCACCGACAGCACGAGGTTGGAGCCGGAGATCCTGGCGCTCACCGCGACATGGCCACCAGCCGGGGTGAATTTGATCGCGTTCGACAGCAGGTTGAGCAGGATCTGCTTCATCGCGCGGCGGTCGGCATGGACATGGGCGGGAGCGCCTTCGAGATCGGTGATCAGCGTCAGCTTGGCCTGCACCGCACGCTCGCCCATCAGCTCCACGCTGTCACGTACCACCGTTGCGATGTCAACCGGCTCACGCAGCAATTCGAGCTTGCCCGCTTCGATCTTGGACATGTCGAGGATGTCGCTGATCAGCTCGAGCAGATGGCGGCCCGCCTGCTGGATCATGCCGGTATAGTCGCGATAGTGCGCATCGCCGAGCGGCCCGAACATCTCCGCCTGCATGACTTCCGCAAAGCCGATCACGGCGTTGAGCGGCGTGCGCAGCTCATGGCTCATATTGGCGAGGAACATCGACTTGGCGCGGTTGGCTTTCTGCGCCGCGTCCCGGGCAACGAAGGCTTCCTCGCGCGCCATCTCGGCGCGATCGATGGCCGACGCCAGCCCGCGCTCGAGCCGCCGGCGCTCTTCGAGGGCGGCGCCCGCGAGAACCACGGAGAAGCCGATCACCGCGACGAAGATCTGCACCACGAAAAGCTGCTCGCGCACCGTATGGGCGTGCAAAGCGCCGGAGCTCGCGCCCACCACGGCCGGGACCATCAGATAGAGTCCCGAGAAAAAAAGACCGAGCGCGCCACCGGCAAAGCCGCGCTGAAACGTCAGCAGCATTACGGCCGGGAAGAACAGGAATGCGAAAGGATAGTCCCTGGCGAAGAAATTGATCGCGAGGGTGGCGAGCAGCACGCCGAGAAGAAGCAACGTCACGGCGATCTGGTCGCGCGCGAACATCGCCTTCAGGGCCGCGAAGCGAACGGTCATCAGCGACGGCAGCAGGATCACCAGGCCCAGCGCATCCGCCGCGTACCAGCGCGAGAATGTCTGCGCGAAATCCATTGTCGCGGCGGCATGCAGGTAAACCGCCGACAGCAGCGCGGATGCGAGCGGCGCCGGACCGGCGGCGAGCGCATAGAACACCAGCAGCGATTGCGGGCGCGTGAAATTGCCGTCGAGCTTCCAGAGCCGGAGCGGAATTGCGATCAGCAGGATCTCGATCGCATTGCACAGCGAGAACACGCAGCCCGCGAACAAGCCGTCGCCCACGATCAGATCGGCCGCCAGATTCGCGGCGCAGCCGGCGGCCAGAAACGCGGCCCAGTCGCGGCGGGAATGCCGCAGCAGGAAGAACAGCAGAATGGCGTTCGAGATCCAGATCGCGGCGACGCGCCCCGAATACCAGGTGAGCGCGATACCCACCCAGCCTGTCGCCAGCACGAGCAGGGCCGCAGTTGTCAACGCGAAGGGTGTCGCGCGGCGCGAGGCCGCTTCGGACGTCACGTAGCCATGCTCCCCGGCGATGCCCTGAAATTCGGCTTCGGCCCGTCAAATCGGGCCGAGCGGCTGGCATCCTAGGGAACTCGCAATAATGCGACGTTAATCGGAGGCTTTCACGGGACGCGGAAAGGCAGGCATGCCTGTCCCCGATTTCGCGAAAAGATTAAGACGCGTTATCCCTCGTCTTCGCGCTCATCGGCCTAATCGCGACCGCGGCTTCCGGACTGCGGATGGTTTGCGCTTCGCCGGCTTCGGGGCGGTGGATTTCGCGAACGCCGCGCTTTTGGCGATCCAGTCGCGCAACGCCTTGCGGTCTGTCAGCATCCGGTCCGGCACGACGACGTAGGATTTGCTCGGCGGCGAATTCGGCTCGTATTGCAGGGGCTTCGCGCCGGGGATTTTCAGCAGCATCGCGCGCTCGGCTTCGCCCAGCTTCAGCGCCAGGCCGACATCGGACAACGACAGGAAACATCCGTCCGTCGGCATAGACGCCGATGCCGCCGAACATCGGGCGAAAGCGCAGCTCGATTTCCAGCGGCGCGGCGGCTTCGACGCGCTTCTGCAATTCGGCTGGGACGTGCGGCATGGTTTCTACTCCTGCGTCCAGGCGGCGACGTCATAGCCGTCCGGATCGCGGAACTGGAAGCGGCGGCCGCGACGGACAGCATAAGCGTGGCAAGCGACAGAGCGGTTCGCATCATGGGTCGTCTCCTGTGATGGCGGAACGCTAGCCCATGCCCCTGACAGTTTCCGTCAGCAGTCTGTCAGGGTTCCTGATTATGACCTTCCTTCTCGCGCAAACAAACAGGCGCCCGGATCTCTCCGGGCGCCTGTTTCGCAGCAACCAAGACTGCGAAAGCCTATTCTTCCTCGCCCTCGTCCTTCTCGTCGCCATCCTTTTCCTTCGCGCCCTTCTTGCCGGTGCGCTTCTTGAGGGCGGCGCCCAGGATGTCGCCGAGGCTGGCGCCGGAGTCCGACGAGCCGTATTGGGCGACGGCGTCCTTTTCCTCGGAGATTTCGCGCGCCTTGATGGAGAGCGCGATCTTGCGGCTGGACTTGTCGACGCTGGTGACCATCGCGTCGAGCTTGTTGCCGACGCCGAAGCGCTCGGGACGCTGATCGTTGCGATCGCGCGACAGGTCGGCGCGGCGGATGAAGGCCTTCATGCCGTCGGCCAGCGCCACCTCGATGCCGCCGTCGTTCACTTCCGTCACCGTGACGGTGACGACGCTACCCTTCTTGAGCGCGGCGCCGCCGGCGCCCGCCTTCTCCATCGGATCGTCGGAGAGCTGCTTGATACCGAGGCTGATGCGTTCTTTCTCCGCATCGACGTCGAGCACCTTGGCCTTGACGGTCTGGCCCTTTTCATAGGCCTTGACCGCTTCGTCGCCGGTCTTGTCCCAGGCGATGTCGGACAGATGCACCATGCCGTCGATGTCGCCGGACAGGCCGACGAACAGGCCGAACTCGGTGATCGACTTGATCTCGCCTTCGATGACGGTGCCCGCAGGATGGCTCTTAGCGAACGCTTCCCATGGATTGTCCTGCGTCTGCTTGAGGCCGAGCGAGATGCGGCGCTTGTTGGAGTCGACCTCCAGCACCTGCACGTCGACTTCCGTGCCCGGCGTGACGATCTTGGACGGCGCCACGTTCTTCTTC
>DATNNS010000069.1:0-9280 GCA_035601715.1 Rhizomicrobium sp. | reverse complement strand
CCCGCCGATCTCGCGAACCTCAAGCAGAACGACCGCGTGATGGTGGTGATCGAGGGCCAGATGGCGAACAATTACTACCGCCAGATGGGCGCCATCGACCTGTTGCCCGCAGGTCTCGAGATCGAGATGCCGATCGCGGGCGACGACGGCAAGGCCTATCCGTGGCTCGGCACATTGGACGGCGTGACGATGGAAGACGCGCGCGACGACCGCTTCGTCGCCGCCTTCACCATCGGCTCGCAATATCAGAGCAAGCCCGACCCCAAGAAGCCGCTGCCGCCGCCGCCCTCGTTCCGCATCGCCTACATCGCCCGCGCGGTGACGACCGGAACCTTCGTGCTGCCCGCCGGCGTGGTGGAGGACATGTACGCCCCCGCCGTCCACGCCCGCACCGACATGGGCACGGTGACGGTGGGACCGTGATCTGGTTTCCTCCCCGTCTAAACGGGTGCTCGACGTGATCTCGCGCAGCAGTTCCCCTCCGGACGCCGCGAAGACGCGGCGTCCTCCTCCCCCGTAAACGGGGGAGGAAAGGAATCGCGTGCGTTCGAAGCTCATCATCACCGCCTTCTCCCTCTTCGGCGTCGCCTGCGCGCTGGCGGCGGCCGATGTCGCCAATCCGCCCGATCTCAGCCGCTACGACACGCTCTCGCCGGAGGTCGTCGCGCGCGACGGGACATTGCTCAGGCCGTTCCTCGCGAAGGACGGATCGTGGCGGCTGCGCACCACGGCGCGCGACGTCAACGCGCGCTACCTGCTCTTGCTCAAGACCTATGAGGATAAGCGCTTCGACGATCATTGGGGCGTCGACCCGGCGGCCATCGCGCGCGCGGCGCTGCAGTTCGCAGGCGCGGGCCATGTCGTCTCGGGCGCCTCGACGCTCACCATGCAGGCGGCGCGCCTGCTCGAGCCCAGGCCGCGCAGCCTGGGCGCCAAGCTGATCCAGATGGTGCGCGCGCTCCAGCTCGAGGAGCGCTACTCCAAGGATCAAATCCTCTCCATCTATCTGACGCTCGCGCCGGAAGGCGGCAATCTGGAGGGCGTGCGCGCGGCGTCGCTGTCGTATTTCGGCAAGGAGCCGGCTGCGCTCGATCTGTCGGAAAGCGCGCTTCTGGTGGCGCTGCCGCAATCACCCGCGCGCCTGCGCCCCGATCGCCATGGCCTTGCCGCCATCGCCGGCCGCAACAAGGTGCTTGCGCGCATGGTCGAGGAAGGCGTCGTCACGCCGGGCGACGCGGCGGTGGCGATGCGCGAAGGCGTGCCGTCGCTGCGCCTGGCGATGCCGATCGCGGCACCCCATCTCGCAGCCCGCCTCGCGCGCGCGCAAAAGAACACAGCGCGCATCGTCACGACGCTCGATGCATCCTTGCAGGCCGCTATCGAGCGGCTGGCGGTGCAGGAGCGCGCCTATTTCGACGACAACAGCAGCCTCGCCATCGTCGTGGTCGAGAACCGCAGCCACGCGGTGCTCGCCTATGTCGGCGGCACGGACTATTGGGGCAAGGCGGGGCAGATCGATCTCGCCAACCGTCCGCGCTCGCCGGGCTCCGCGCTCAAGCCGTTCATTTACGGTCTCGCCTTTGACGATCTGATCCTGCACCCGTCCTCAATGATGGAGGACGAGCCGACGACGTTCGGCGATTACGCGCCGCGCGATTTCGAGGGCTCCTTCCAGGGCGCGGTGACGGCGCGCGACGCGCTGCGCATGTCGCTCAACATCCCCGCCGTCATGGTGCTGGACCGCGTCGGCCCCTTGCGCTTCACGCTCGCGCTTTCAAACGCCGGCGCGCATCTCGCGTTCCCGACGAAGGGCGACGCGCCGAGCCTGCCGGTGGCGCTGGGCGGGCTCGGCATCTCGCTCGCCGATATCACGATGCTGTATTGCGGCATCGCCGAAGCGGGCGTCGTGCGGCCGCTGCGCTTGACGGCGAACGCGCCGCAGGGCGCTCAACATCGCCTGTTCGGCGCGGTCGCGGCGTATTACCTGCGCGATATTCTCTCGGGCGCGAACCTGCCCGAAGGCTGGGCGATGGGGCAGGGGCTGTCGCGCCCACGCACGATCGCGTTCAAGACCGGCACGTCCTATGGTTTCCGCGACGCGTGGTCGGTCGGCTTCTCCAACGATTATACGGTGGGCGTGTGGGTCGGCCGCGCCGACGGAGCGCCCAGCGCGGGGCGCATCGGGCGCGAATCCGCGGCGCCGATCCTGCTCAAGAGTTTCGAGCTGCTGCCGGCCGACAAGCGGCCCGATCCGCCGCCGCCCGCGGGCACCATCGTCGCCTCAACCGACCAGTTGCCGCAGGGCATGCGCGTCTTCACGCGCGACAGCGCCGGCGCGCCGCCGCCGCGCGAGATGACCATCGCTCCGCCCACGATTTCCTTTCCGCCCAACGGCGCGACCGTGCCGCTGCCCGATGCGAAGGAGAAAACCATCGTGCTCAAAGCCGACGGCGGCCGCGAGCCGCTCACCTGGCTGGTCAACGGCCAGCCGCTCGGCAGCTTCGACCGGTTCGCGCCCGCGCTCTACGCGCCGGCGGGCGAGGGTTTCGCGCATATCACGGTGGTGGACGCGCAAGGCCGCAGCGACAGCGCGGACGTGCGATTCAAGAAGATTCATTGATACCCTCCCTCAAGGGGAGGGCATAAAGAGACCGTGATGACCGTGCCGCCCGAAGAAATCGAAGATTCCCCCGCTCGCCACGCCGCGGTGATCGCGGAGGAATATGCGATCGCGAAGGATTTCGCGCGGGCGACGACGCCGGGAGAGCGCAGCCGCGCGTTCGCGATCCTGTTCGTCAGCCTGCTGTGCATGGGCGCGGGGCAGTCGGTGATCTACACGATCCTGCCGCCGCTCGGACGCCAGCTCGGCCTCGGCCCGTTCCAGGTCACGTCGATCTTCGCGGCCTCCGCCCTGATCTGGATCTTCTCGTCCGCCTTCTGGGGCGCGCGCAGCGACATCTGGGGCCGCAAGCCCGTGATGCTGGCGGGCCTCATCGCATTCGCGGTGTCGTTCGCGGCCTTTGCGAGCACGATCCTGCTCGGGCTGCACCACGAAATCGCCGCCGCGCTGATCTTCCCGCTGATGATCGCCTCGCGCTGCATCTACGGCACCTTCGGCTCGGGCACGTCGGCGGCGGCGCAGGCCTATGTCGCCGACCGCACCGCGCCGCACGAGCGCCTGCACGGCGTCGCGATCATCTCGATGGCGTTCGCGCTGGGCACGATCTTCGGGCCGATCATCGGCTCGTCGCTCAGCTATGTGGGGCTGCTCGCGCCGTTCTATTTCATCTCGGCGCTGGCGCTGATCAGCGCGGCCGCGATCTGGTATTTCCTGCCCGAGCGCACGGCGCCCAGCGCGCGCGGAACGCCGGTCTCGACCTTGCGCTGGTACGAGCCGCGCATGTTCCCCTTCGTCGCCTTCGGATTGATGCTGAGCCTGATCGCCTCGATCCCGATCCAGACTTTGGGATTCTTCCTGCAGGACGTGCTCAAGCTCGACGCGCGCGCCACCGTGCATGCGTCCAATATCGGGTTGATCGCCTCGGCGCTGGCGGCACTGTTCGGGCAATTCGTGATCGTGCAGCGCTCGGGGCTTTCGGCGCGCGTGCTGACGGCGTCGGGGCTTTGCGTCGCGGTCGCCTCGAATTTGCTGTTCCTGGTGGCGCATTCCTTTCCCGTCATCGTGACGGCGCTCGCATTGTCGGGATTGGGCTTCGGCATGGCGCGGCCGGGGTTCACCTCCGGCGCTTCTTTGTCGGTGGCGCCGCACGAGCAGGGCGCTGTGTCGGGACTGATCAATGCGGCGGGCGCGGCGGGCTTCATCTTCGGGCCGCTGATCGGCTGGCTCTACGAACTGTCGCCGACCGTGCCGTTCGCGTTCGGCGCGGTGGCGATGCTGGGCCTCTTGATCGCGCAATTCCTGTCGCCGGTCCTCTACCGCGCCGGCGTGATTCCGCCGGAGAGCGAAGCGGTGGAAGAACGCGCCGAAACGCCGGTGCCGGACGGGTGATGTATCACCTCCCCCTTGTGGGGAGGTCGAAACGCGAAGCGTTTCGGGTGGGGGGTAGGTCTGTCCGGATACACCTACCCCCCACCCGAAAAACCGTCTCGCTGCGCTCGCCGCTTTTTCGACCTCCCCACAAGGGGGAGGTGAAATTACTTCCCCTTCGCGTCCATCCCGATGCGGCCCAGGATCGCCTGGGTGGGGAAGCCGTCGGCGGGCAGGCCGTGCGCTTTCTGATACAGGCGCAACGCGGCGCGGGCTTTGTGGCCCAGCACGCCGTCGATGTCGCCGACGTCGTAGCCGAGCGCCTTGAGGTCGGTCTGGAATGCGATGCGGTCGTCCTGGGTCAGCGCGATCTCGTCGCGCGGCCAGCCGGCCGCGACCGGCGCGCGGCCGGCGATCGCGTCGGCGAGCAGGCAGACGCCGAGCGCATAGGAGGCCGCGTTGTTGTACAGCAGCACGGTCTTGAAATTGTCGAACACGAGGAAGGCCGGGCCGCGCGCGCCGGCGGGAAGATAGATCGCGGCGGGCTCTTCGCTTTTGAGAAGCGCCGCGCCCGTGGCGCGCGTGACGCCGAGCTTTTTCCAATCGGCAATCGGCTTGGCGCTTTCGCCGTCGGCCAGCGCATAGTCGAAGCCTGCCGGCAAGGTCACTTCGTATTCGCACGGATTGCCGCGTTCCCAGCCCGCGTCGGCGAGCAGCGAGGCGGTGGAAGCAAGCGCGTCGGGCGGCGAATGCCACAAATCGATGCGGCCGTCGCCGTCGCCGTCCACGGCGTGGGCAAGGAACGCGCTCGGCACGAATTGCGTGTTGCCGAACGCGCCGGCCCAGGACGAGATCATCTGCGACGGGTCGAGCTTCTGCTGCTGCTCCATCCTGAGCGCGGCGAGCAGTTCCTTGCGGGCGAACTCCGTGCGCGGGCCATCATAGGCGAGCGTCGCGAGCGCTTCGAACATGTTGAAATTGCCCATCGCGGTGCCGTAGTTGGTTTCCATGCCCCAGATCGCGACGAGGGTTTCCTTCGGCACGCCGAAGCGCGTTTCGGCGGCGGCGAGCGACGCGCCATAGCTCGCCACCATCTGCTGGCCGTGCATCACCCGGTCGGGCGACACAGCGGTGTCGAGATAGGACCACACCGGCTTGACGAATTCCGATTGCTGCAGATTGGCCTGCTCGACGTCGGCGTTGCGGCGCACGTTCGCCATCGCGGCGTCATAGGTCGCGGGCGCGATGCCCGCTTTGATGGCCGTGTCGCGGAAGTCGTGCACGAAGGCTGCGAACTTGACGTCGGCCGGATTGGGCGCCTGCGGCTGGGCCGCACTCGGCCCAATAGACAGCGCCGAGGCCAGCGCAAGCGCGGCGGCCAGCACCGCGAATCGTGGAAATTCCCCTGTCATCGCCCGTTTTTACGATGGTCCTGCGGCAATAATAAGGAGGCGTTGACAGGCCCGGACCCCGCCACTAGGTTCCGCGCCTCTTTCGCCATAGCGGGAATGCCATGAAGGTCCGTAACTCACTGCGTTCGCTCAAGAAGCGCGACAAGGACTGCCGCGTCATCCGGCGCCGTGGCCGCACCTATATCATCAACAAGAAGAACCCCCGCTTCAAGGCGCGCCAGGGCTGATTTCCCTTGTTTGTCAGGTGTTTGTAGTATCGCCGGGCGGCTTTGCGCTTGGGATAGACGTTGCAGTTCGCCCCCTCCGATCCCGACATCCTGTCCCGTCGCGGCGACATCGTCGCGCGGCTGACGCGCCTGGTTCCCGGCGGCGTCGTCGCCGGTGAATCCGGACTGGCCGCTTTCGACGGCGATGCGCTGACCGCCTATCGCCAGAAGGCGCTGGTCTGCGTCCTGCCGCGCAGCAAGGGCGAAGTCTCCGCCGTGCTCGCCTATGCGGCGGAAGCCGGCGTGCCCATCGTGCCGCGCGGCGCGGGAACGTCGCTGTCGGGCGGCGCGCTGCCGCGCGGCGATGCGATCCTGCTGTCGCTCACGCGGATGAACCGCATCCTGGAAATCGATTACGACAACCGCTGCGTCACAGCCGAGCCGGGCGTGACGAATCTGGCGATCACCCGCGCGGTCGAAGCGCGCGGTTTCTATTACGCGCCCGATCCGTCGAGCCAGATCGCCTGCACCGTCGGCGGCAACGTGGCGGAGAATTCCGGCGGCATCCATTGCCTGAAATACGGTCTGACGACGAACAACCTTCTCGGCGTCGAGATCGCATTGGCCGGCGGCGCGCGCGTGAGGCTCGGCGGCAAGATGCCGGGCGGCGCGGGGCTCGACCTGCTCGGCATCGTTGCCGGTTCGGAAGGATTGCTGGGTGTCGTGACCGAGGCGACGTTGCGCATCCTGCCGAAGCCGCCGGTGACGCGCACCTTGCTCGCCGCGTTCCGCTCGGTGCCCGCCGCCGGGCAATGCGTCGCCGATGTGATCGCGGCGGGGATCATTCCGGCTGCGATGGAATTCATGGACCGGCGCTGCATCGAGGCGGTCGAGGATTATTGCGCGCCGGGCTATCCGCGCGACGCCGACGGCGTGTTGATCGTGGAGATCGACGGCATCGAGGCGGAGGTTCGCGATGGCATCGCGCGCGTGATCGCCATCGCGCGTGCGAGCGGCGCGCATGAGGTGCGCGAAGCCGCCGACGACGCCGAACGCGCGCGGCTGTGGGCCGGGCGCAAGGCGGCGTTCCCGGCGATGGGGCGGCTCGCGCCCGACATGCTGTGCATGGACGGCACGATCCCGCGCCGCGCGCTGCCCGAGGTTCTCGCACGCATGGCCGAGATGGCAAAGGAATACGGATTGGGTTTCTGCAATGTGTTCCACGCCGGCGACGGCAATCTGCATCCGCTCATCATCTTCGACGTGATGAAACCGGGCGAGCTGGAGCGTGCGGAAGAATTCGGCGCGGAGATCTTGCGCCTTTGCGTTGCCGTCGGCGGCGTGCTCACCGGCGAGCATGGTGTCGGCGTGGAGAAGCGCGACCTGATGCCGGCGATGTTCAGCGAAACCGATCTCGCCCAGCAGCAGCGCCTCAAATGCGCCTTCGACGGCGCGGGCCTGTTCAATCCCGGAAAGGTGTTCCCGACGCTCTCGGCCTGCGTCGAGCAGGGACATATGCATGTGAAGCAGGGCCGCATTCCATTCCCCAACCTGCCGCGGCTGTGATGACCGATATCGCGGCACACAGCGAAGCAGAGGTGGTCGAGGCGGTGCGCGCCGCGCGCGACTGGAAATCGCCGCTCAACATCGTAGGCGCGCGAACAAAGCGCGCGTTCGGCCGTGCGGTGGCAAGCTGGGGCACGGTGCTCGACCTGTCGGAACTCTCCGGCGTCGTCGCGTATGAGCCGGAGGAACTGATCCTGACGGTGCGGCCGGGAACGCCGGTCGCGGAGATCGAAGCGCTGCTCGCCGCGAAGAACCAGCAGCTCGGTTTCGATCCGGCCGATTGGGCCCCCCTGTTGGGCGCGCCGGCCAATGCCGGCACGATCGGCGGTGCCATCGCGGCCAATGTCGCGGGCTCAGCCGCCATTCGCTACGGCCGCGCGCGCGATCATCTGCTCGGATTCCACGCGGTGAACGGATTGGGCGAGCCCTACAAGGCGGGCGGCCGCGTGGTGAAGAACGTCACCGGCTTCGACCTGCCCAAGCTGATGTGCGGCAGCTTCGGCACGCTGGGGCCGCTGACCGAAATCACCCTGCGGGTGTTCCCCGAAGCGCCGCTGAGCGCGACATTGGCCGTGACCGGCGTGGATGCAGAGACCGGTCTCGCGCTGCTGCGGCGGATCTGGTCCAGCCCTCTGGAGGCGACGGGACTTGCCTATGTGGCTGCGGAAGCCGTCGCCGTGGTCCGCCTCGACGGCGCGCGCGAACCGCTGGCCGAGAAGCTCGCCCTGGCGCGTGATCTGCTCGCCGGCCACGAGATCTTCGAGATCGACGGCGGCGACGCGCTGTTCCGCGACCTCGGCAGCGGCGCGCCGTTCCTGGGCAGCGCTTTCGACGTCTGGCGCATCGCGGTGCCGCCGGCGGGCGCAGCGCAGGTGGCGGCGCAGATCGCGTCGCCGCTGTGGTATGCCGACTGGGCCGGCGGGATGCTGTGGATCGGAACGAACGGTGCCGACCTGCACGAGATCGCCGGAACGGCCGGCGGGCACGCGACGTTGGTGCGCGCGAGCGAAGAAACCCGCGGCCGGATCGACGTGTTTCCGCCCGAACCACCCGAGCGCGCCGCGCTCACGCGCAGCGTGAAAGCCGCGTTCGACCCGCTGGGATTGTTCAATCCCGGCCGGATGTATGAGGGCGTGTGATGCGCACCGCGTTCTCCGCCGCCCAACTCGCCGATCCGCATCTCGCCGATGTCGAGGCGAACCTGCGCGCCTGCGTGCATTGCGGCATCTGCACGGCGACGTGTCCGACCTATCTGCTGCTCGGCGACGAGCGCGACGGGCCGCGCGGGCGCATCGTGATGATGCAGCAGATGCTGGAGCAGGCCGGCGCGCCGTCGGATGAGACCGTGCTGCATATCGACCGCTGCCTGTCTTGCCTCGGCTGCCGCACCGCCTGTCCGTCGGGCGTCGATTATGCGCGGCTGGTCGACACGGCGCGGGCGCATATCGAAACGCATTACCGCCGGCCGATGGGCGAGCGCCTGACGCGCTGGACGATCGCGAATATCATTTCGCGTCCCGCGCTGGCGAAGTTCGGCGTCGCGCTGGCGCAAGTCTTCGCGCCGATCGCAAAGCGCCTGCCCGGACGATTGGGCGCGCTGGCGCGAACGGCTTTGAAAGCGCAGCCGCGAAACGAACCTGCGCGACCCGTTGCACTGCCGGACGATGCGCCGCGCGTCGCATTGATGTCGGGCTGTGTGCAGCCGGCGCTGGCGCCTGCCATCGACCATGCGATCGCGCGCGTGCTGGCGCGGCGCGGGATCCGCACCGTGCCGCTCGCGGGCTGCTGCGGCGCGCTGGCGCATCATCTGGGGCGAACGGACGATGCGAAAGCGCGAGCGCGGCGTGTGATCGAAGCGTTCGAGACCGCGAACGATGTCGATGCGGTGCTGATCGGCGCGACGGGTTGCGCGGCGCATCTGAAGGATTATGCGCATCTGTTCGCGGGCGACGCGCGCTGGTCGGCGCGTGCGGCGGCGTTCGCGGACAAGGTGACGGATTTCTCGGTTCTCGCGGCGCCGCGTCCGGCGGCGCGGTGCGAAAACCTGCGCGTCGCGTGGCAGATCCCCTGCTCGCTGCAGCATGGTCTGGGGCTCGGCGGCGAAGGCG
>DATNNS010000068.1:0-2546 GCA_035601715.1 Rhizomicrobium sp. | reverse complement strand
CCACGGCTTGCCCGGCCATCAGCAGGATGAAGATCGTCGCCAGACCTGCCAGCGTCTGATCGAGCGTGGCGGGCGACAGGGCGAGAGGCCCCACGATGAAGATCGCATGTGTCACGAACACCGTGGTGACGGCGGCCGGATGCACCGCGCTCATCGTGATCGAGCCGGCCAGCGAACAGGCCAGGATCAGGATCAGCATCATGTGGTTGAGCGGCTGGCCGGGCGCCCACAGGAACACGCTCATCGAGCACCAAGTGAGCATGAACACCACGTTCATCGCACCGTAGATCATCGCGCGCCGGCGCAGGTCGCCCAGCGTTTGCGGCGGCCGCTTTTCGAGAATGCGGCCGCAGGTTTCCAGCCCCAGGCAGATCGCCAGCACCGCGATCCACCAGCCCAGCCGCGTGGCCCGCGAGATCCAGGGTTCGCTTGCCTCGGCGATGATGAAGGCGCCGATCGGCAGCAGCAGGGCGGAATGCCGCGTGCTGTGGCGATAGAGATCGAGCTCGGCCTCGACCAGCCAGGCTTCGCTCTCGTCGGGGTAAACGGAGTGGACGATGGCGCGGACACCGGCGCGCCAGGCGCGCAGCGCACGCGCAGGCGCGGCTGCGACCGCGTCGCGCAGGCGACCGAAATCTGTGCTGTGCGTGGACAAGACCGGCTCCGCCATAGCCGGCCATCATGGCAAGGACCGATTAAGGGATGATTTAGCCTGCCGCGCCGGGGGTGTTAGAAGTGTCCGGAAATGGGACTGTGGAGGAAACCATGTCGGCGCTTCTGTTCGAGAAATCCGGCCCCCTCGTCACCCTGACGATCAACCGCCCCGATACGCGAAATCCGCTGGGCGAAGAGGGCGACGGCGAGCTGTTCGCCGAGGCCGCGGCGCGGGTCAATGCGGACCGCGACGTGCGCTGCGTCATCCTGACCGGCGCTGGCAAGGCGTTCTCCGCCGGCGGCAATCTCAAATCGATGCGCGAGCGCTCGGGCACGTTCGCCGGCGTCGGCGTGCATATCCGCGAGCGCTATCGAAACGGCATCCACAGGCTGGTGCGCGCGCTATGGGGCATCGAAGTGCCGATGATCGCGGCGGTGAACGGCCCGGCCATCGGGCTCGGCAACGATGTGGCGTGCCTCGCCGACATGCGCCTCGCCGCCGACACGGCGATCTTCGGCGCGACATTCCTGAAAATCGGCCTGGTGCCGGGCGACGGCGGGGCGTGGATCCTGCCGCGCACCATCGGCCATGCGCGCGCCGCCGAACTGTTTTTCACCGGCGACACGATCGATGCCGCGACCGCCGCCCAATGGGGCCTGGTCAGCCGCGTGGTTCCCGCCGACACGCTGATGGACGAGGCGAGGGCGCTCGCCGCGCGCATCTGCCGCCAGCCGCCGGACGTGCTGCGCATGACCAAGAAGCTGATGCGCGAAGGCCAGAGCGCGAGCTTCGACACGATCATGGAGATGTCCGCCGCGATGCAATCGATCGCCCATCTCACCGCCGATCACGGCGAGGCGGTCGCCGCGTTCTTCGAGAAGCGGCCGGCGGAATACAAGGGGCAGTAGCAACACCGGCCACTTTGCTGGGGCCGGATGACAATTTTGAGGAATCCGCTAGGCTCGCGGCAGCGCTATCCAAAAAGGAGTTTTCCATGGCCATCGGCGTCATCGCGACATTGAAGGTGCAGGACGGCAAGGGCGGCGAATTCGAGAGCGTGTTCCGTGCTCTCGCGGCGCAGGTCCGCGCCAACGAGCCGGGCAATCAGCTCTATCAGGTGGTGAAATCGCGCGCGGACGCGAACACCTATGTCGTGATGGAGCTCTATGCCGACCAGGCCGCGCTCGAAGCGCATGGCAAGTCCGACCATTTCAAGGCCGCAGGCCCGAAGATCGCGCCGACGCTCGCCGGCCGTCCGGACATCCAATATCTCGACTCGATCTGAGGGCCTCGCCATGGACTTGTCCTTCTCGAAAGAAGACCTCGCATTCCGCGACGAGGTGCGCCGGTTCATCGACGAGAATTACGACGCCGACCTGCGCGCCCGGAACGCGCAGTCCAAGAACGGCTATCTCGACAAGGACGGGATGCTCAAATGGCAGCGCGCGCTGTACCGCAAAGGCTGGGCGGCGCCGAACTGGCCGGCGGAATATGGCGGGCCGGACTGGAGCGCGGCGCAGAAATACATCTTCGATCTGGAAATGAGCGCAGCGGGCACGCCGACAATGTCGCCGATGGGCCTCAAGATGGTCGGCCCGGTGATCATGGCGTTCGGCACGCCCGAACAGAAACAGCGCCATCTGCCGCCGATCCTGGCGAGCGAAATCTGGTGGTGCCAGGGCTATTCCGAGCCGGGCTCGGGCTCCGATCTCGCCTCGCTGCAAATGAAATGCGAGGACAAGGGCGATCACTATTTGCTCAACGGCTCCAAGATCTGGACCACCCATGCGCAATGGGCCGACTGGATGTTCAATCTCGTGCGCACCAAGCCGGGCGGCAAGCCGCAGGACGGCATCTCCTTCCTGCTCGTCGACATGAAGACGCGGGGCAT
>DATNNS010000067.1:0-2547 GCA_035601715.1 Rhizomicrobium sp. | reverse complement strand
CGCAAAGCGGGGGAGGAAAAAAGAAATCAAAATGCCGCGCGGACCAGGCGCAGGTCGCTCAGCCGGTCGTGCATTTTGGCGCGCTCGGCGTCGGTGGTGGCGGAAATCAGGTCGTCCTCGACATCCTTGATGCGCTGGTCGAGCACCGCGAGATCGAATTCCGACATCGGGATCGCTTCGTCGGCGAGCACGGTGATCTTGTCCGCGCTCACATCGGCGAAGCCGCCTCGGATGAAGAATTTCTGGTCGCCCGCGCCCCCGCCCGTCACGTCGATCATGCCGGCGCGCAGCGTGGTGACCACGGGCTCGTGACCTTTGAGGACGCCCATGTAACCGTCGCTGCCCGGAATAGTGACCATATCGGCCATCTCGGAAATGAGAAGCCGCTCGGGGGCAACGAGGTCGAATGCGATTTTGTCGGCCATTGTTTCAACCTTCCAATTCGCAAGGCGCGCGCTAAGCCGCTTCCGCCGCCATTTTCTGGCCCTTTGCCACGGCGTCCTCGATGGTGCCGACATTGTAGAACGCCTGCTCGGGCAAATTGTCGTGCTCGCCGTCGACGATCGCCTTGAACGAGCGGATCGTATCGGCCAGCGGCACGAAGACGCCCGGCAGATTGGTGAACACTTCGGCGACGAAGAACGGCTGGCTCAGGAAGCGCTGGATCTTGCGGGCGCGGGCGACGACCAGCTTGTCGTCTTCGGAGAGTTCGTCCATTCCCAGAATCGCGATGATGTCCTTCAGCGCCTTGTATTGCTGCAGCACTTCTTGGACGCGGCGGGCGACGGTGTAATGCTCCTCGCCGACGATGTTCGGATCCATGATGCGCGACGAGGAGTCGAGCGGATCGACGGCCGGGAAGATCGCGAGCGCCGCGATATCGCGGCTCAAGACGGTGCGCGCGTCGAGATGCGCCATCGCGGTGGCGGGTGCCGGATCGGTCATGTCGTCGGCCGGCACGTAGATCGCCTGCACCGAGGTGATCGAGCCCTTGTCGGTCGAGGTGATGCGCTCCTGCAGATTGCCCATCTCGGTGGCGAGCGTCGGCTGATAGCCCACCGCGCTCGGGATGCGGCCCAGCAGGGCGGACACTTCCGAGCCCGCCTGGGTGAAGCGGAAGATGTTGTCGATGAAAAGCAGAACGTCCTTGCCCTCGACGTCGCGGAAATATTCGGCCTGCGCCAGTCCCGTCAGCGCGACACGGGCGCGCGCGCCCGGCGGCTCGTTCATCTGGCCGTAGACCAGCGCGCATTTGGAGCCGACGGTCGAGCCCGTCTTGGGGTCGATGTTGACGTTGGACTCGATCATCTCGTGATAGAGGTCGTTGCCTTCGCGGGTGCGCTCGCCGACGCCGGCCAGCACCGAGTAGCCGCCGTAGGCCTTGGCGATGTTGTTGATCAGCTCCTGCATGGTCACGGTCTTGCCGACGCCGGCGCCGCCGAACAACCCGATCTTGCCGCCCTTGGTGTAGGGACAGAGCAGGTCGATGACCTTGATGCCGGTGACGAGGACTTCCGCCGCGCCCGCCTGCTCGGCGAAGGTCGGTGCCTCGCGGTGGATCGACGACATATGGGTGTGGGCGATCGGGCCGGCTTCGTCGATCGGTTCGCCGATGACGTTCATGATGCGCCCGAGCGTCGCCGGGCCGACCGGAACGCGGATCGGTCCGCCGGTGTCGACCACTTCGGCGCCGCGCACCAGGCCTTCGGTGGAATCCATCGCGATGGCGCGCACGATGTTCTGGCCCAGATGCTGCGCCACTTCCAGCACCAGCCGGATCGGCTCGCCGGTGCGGGCGTCGACGTTCTTGGTCTCCAGCGCGTTCAGGATCGCGGGCAGATGACCCTCGAATTCGACGTCGACGACGGCGCCGATCACCTGGGTGAGGCGGCCTTTGGTGTTGGCGGGGATGCCTTGAGCGGACATGTGCGGTCTCTTTCTGCTTAAAGGGCGGAGGCGCCGGAGATGATTTCGATCAGCTCCGTCGTGATCTTCGCCTGGCGGGTGCGGTTCATCTGGATGGTGAGGGCATTGATCAGGTCGCCGGCATTGCGCGTGGCGTTGTCCATGGCGGTCATCTTGGCGCCCATCTCGCCCGCGACGTTCTCCAGCGTGGCGCGGAAGATCTGGACGGTGACGTTGCGCGGCAGCAGGTCGCTCAGGATCTCGCCTTCGTCCGGCTCATAATTGTAGGCCGACACCGCCGCGTCAGTGTCGATGGCGGCGGGGATCAGCTGCTGTGCCGTCGGGATCTGCGCGATCACGGACTTGAAGCGCGAATAGATCATGGTGGCGACGTCGAACTCGCCGGCCTCGAACATGCGCAGCACTTTGGCGCCGATCGGCGCGGCGTTGCCGAAGCCGATCTGGCGCACGCCCATGAAGTCGAACGCCTCGACGAAGAACTTGCCGTATTGACGCTTGAGCTGGTCGCGGCCCTTGCGGCCGACGGTGATGATCTTGACCGTCTTGCCGGCGCGCAGCAGCTGCTCGATCCGCTGGCGGGCGAGGCGCACGATGTTGGTGTTGAAGCCGCCGCACAGCCCG
>DATNNS010000066.1:0-15590 GCA_035601715.1 Rhizomicrobium sp. | reverse complement strand
TCGCGCGCGCCAGGCCTTCGACGCCGAGCGCCACGTTGACGGACCAAAGCGTCATGAAGGCGTTTGTTATCAGCGTCGCGTCATAGCCGGGCGTCGCTTCCTCGACTGTGTGGCCGAGGCTTTCGCAGAGGCGCGCGGTCTTCTTCACCGCGGCGAGGACTTCCGGCTCGTAGGGCGCGCCCACGGCGTCCGCAAAGGAGACGGCGATCCTCAAGCGCTTGGTCTTGCGGCGGATGCCGTCGAGATAAGAGCCTTCGGCCGGCGGCGCGAAATAAGGATCGCCGTAGTCGGGCGGCGAGGCGACGTCGAGCGCGGCGGCGCAATCGCGCACGCTGCGCGTCACCACATGATCGACGCTGAGGCCATTGAGCGAATCCGCCATGTCGGGGCCTTGCGTGGTGCGGCCGCGCGAGACCTTCAATCCGACAAGGCCGCAGCACGACGCCGGGATGCGGATCGAGCCGCCGCCGTCCGTGGCATGGGCAATGGGCACGATGCGCGCCGCGACCGCCGCCGCCGATCCGCCCGACGAACCGCCGGTGGAATGGGCGAGATTCCAGGGATTGTGCGCGGGGCCGTATAATTTGGATTCCGTCGTCGGCAGGATTCCGAACTCCGGGACATTGCTCTTGCCGAGCGGTATGAGGCCCGCATCCTTGAAGCGCGCGACCAGCGTGGAGTCATGGACCGCCGGAATCGGCGGGTTCAGACGCGAGCCCATCCGGGTCGGCATGCCCGTGGCGCCGCCACGCATGTCTTTGAGGAACATCGGCACGCCGGCGAAAAGGCCGGTTGGCTTGGCGGTCTTCGCCACGGCGCGCGCGTCGTCATAGGCCTTGTAGACAATGGCGTTCAGCTTTGGATTGAGCTGCTCGGCCCGTGCGATCGCTTCGTCGACCAACTCGCGCGGAGAAATCTTCTTCTTCCTGACGAGATCGGCGAGCCCGAGCGCGTCGTATTTTTCGTATTCGGCAAATGCCATGTCAGACCTTTATCTCTGCGTAGCGGTGCGCCCAAGGCGCGGCTTTTTCCAATTCGGCGGCCAGCCTGAGCAAAGTCAGTTCGTCGCCGTAGCGGGCGGTGAAGTGGACGCCGATCGGCAGACCGGACTTGTTCCAGTGGAGCGGCAAGTTGATCGCGGGCTGTCCGGTCACGTTCTGCATCGCGGTAAACGGCACGTAGTCGATCAGCGGCGCGAAGGATTTGACCGGGTCACGCTCGTCCATGTCGAACGTGCCGAGCTTGACAGGGGGCAGGCCCAACGTGGCGGTGAGCCAGAGATCGTAGGTCTCGTGGAATTGCGCGGCGGAGCGGGCGGCCTGCTGCATCGCCATCTTCGCCATCAGGTAGTCGCTGGCGCTGATGCCCTTGCCGGCCTGATAAAGACCCCAGGTGAGACCCTCAAACATTTCGGCCTTCGCCGTTTGACCGGTCAGCCGGGCGATCATGTCGATGCCTGCCGCCAGGTTGGCGCTCCACAGCGCCATGAAAGCCGGAATGAGCATGCCCTGGTCGAGCACGGGCGCGCCTTCCTCCACAGCGTGACCCTGTGCTTCGCAGAGCTTTGCCGCGGCCTTCACCGCCGCCGCGCAATCGGCGTGCACCGGGGTGCCGTCGAGCTTCCTCGTGGAGAAGGCGATGCGCAGGCGCTTGGGCTTGCGCTTCATGGCCTCGAGATAGGACGGCGGCGCGGGCGGCGCCCAATAGGGATCGCCTTCGACACCGCCAGCGATGGCGTCGAGCGCGGCGGCGCTGTCGCGCACACTGCGCGAGACGACACCGTCGATGGCCAGCCCGTCGACGCTGTCGCCGAAATCCGGTGCAAAGCTGTGGCGCGCGCGTGTCGGTTTCAAGCCGACCAGGCCGCAGCACGATGCCGGAATGCGGATCGAGCCGCCGCCATCGTTGGCATGCGCCAGCGGCACGATGCCGCCCGCGACGGCGGCCGCCGATCCGCCGGAAGAACCGCCCGTCGAGTGGTCGCGGTTCCACGGATTGCGCGCCGGCCCGTAGAGTTTGGACTCCGTCGTCGGCACCAGGCCGAATTCCGGCACGTTCGTTTTGCCGAGCGGGATGAGTCCCGCACTGCGGAAGCGCGTCGTCAGCAGCGAATCGTGGTCGGACGGGAGGGCGGGAATGAAGCGCGCGGCCTGGCGCGTCGGCATGCCCGTGGCGAACGCGAAGATGTCCTTCAGGAAGAAGGGGACGCCCGCGAAGCGGCCCTTCGGCAATTTGCCCTTAGCCGCGTCGCGCGCCCGTTCGTAATCCTTGAAAACCACAAAGTTCAGCTTGGGGTTGAGGCGTTCGGCGCGGGCGATGGCTTCGTCCACTAGTTCGATCGGCTTGACCTTCTTTTTCGCCACCAGTTCGGCCAGCCCGAGGCCGTCATATTGCGCGTAATCGCCGATCGCCATTGCCCATCCTCGTATATTTTTCGACCTTAACGGTGCACTGACAGCCTGTCACGGCGGACGAGAGACTCGCTTTTTATACTGACATGCTGCACTGCAACCATCACGAATTTGTTGCCGACGGCGGGGATGACTACATTGACAAGGGGACACGCGTCGGGGGCTGCTTGATGAAGATGCCGGTCGGAGAAACGCTCGAAGGCGCGTTCAGCTTTGCGTTCCGCAATATCCTTTCGGTGCTGGGGACCGTGTGGTTTCCCTATCTGATCGCGGCTGCGATCGTCGGCGGCGCGGTTTATCTGGTGCACCCGGACTGGAGCGCGTTCACGCTGGCCAGTACCGATCCGACGGCTTTTTTTGCGGAGTTGCGCCGCGTCAGCCTGATCTTCCCAGTGACTTGGCTGGTGGTGCTGGTTACCGATTCCATGGTGCGCGTCGGGCTGATGCGCAAAGCGCTCGGGCTGCATGAAGGACCGGTGTTCATCTATTATTCGCTCGGCGCGCCGGTCTGGCGGATGGTGGGTGCCTCGTTGCTTCTGGCGCTGATCATTTTCGCCATTGTCATCGCGGCCATCGCCGTCTGCGCCGGCACGATAGCGGTTTGCGGTTCTTATCTGCAGCAGCCGGTCCGCGGCCTTGTCGATACAATCATGGTGGCGGCGGCGATCCTGGCGACGTTCTATACGATCATCCGCTTCTTCTTTTTCCTTCCGGCGGTTGTCGTCGCCGAGGAGCGCATCGGGCTCGGCCGCGCCTGGGAGCTGGGCAGGGGTAATGTGCTGCGGATCATTGTCGTGGTGCTGGCCATCTCGCTTGCGACGCAATTCGTCTTCGGCACGCTGACGTCGGCGATCATGCCGATGGGCACCTTTCCGCGCTTTGGCGACCATGTGGTGCCGCAAGACGTCATGAATTGGGAAATGAACATGCTCCATACCGCCGGCCCGTGGCTTTTGGTGATATGGGTGCTGCAATCGATCGTCACTGCCGCGCTCATGACGGGCGCGGCGGCCTTCGCCTATCGCAAGGTCACAGCGGGCGACGCGGTCGTCACGGAAGGAATGCATTCGTGAACAAAGTCCCCGTCGGCAAGACAATCGCCTATGCCTACAACTTCACGCTTGGAAATCTGGGCGCGATCATCGGCCTGTCCTGGGCGCCGCTTGTCATCATCGCGGTGCTGCAGTTCCTGCCCTATGCGGGCGGCCAAAATCCGATGGCGCCGCCCGACAATCCCGCGCAGGCCGGCCAGCAGGCGCTGTTGGGCATCGCAAGTTCGCTGGCGATCCTGCTGCTCTATTCGATCATCTACGTCGCGGTGATCCGCCAGGCGCTGGGCCTGCGTCAGGGCGGCGCCGTGTTCCATTTCGCGCTGGGCGCGCCGGAGCTGCGCGTGTTCGGCGCGTTTCTGCTTTTCGTGCTTGTGCTGTTTGGCATGGCGATCGTGTTCGGCGTGGCCGCGGCTTTGCTTGTCGTTCTCTCGCGTGCGTCATCGTCGCCTGCGCTGGTCGCTTCGGTCCTGGTGATCGCGATCCTGGCTTGCATCTGCGCGTTCTTGTATGTCGTCGTGCGGCTCGCCTATTTCATCACGCCGGTGACGGTTGTCGAGGAGCACATCAGCCTGACGCGCGGCTGGATGCTGACGGGGGGAAATTTCTGGCGTCTCGTTGCCGTCATGCTGGCGGTCACGCTGCCGCTCTTCGTCATCTATGCGGTCGGATTGTGGGCGATCATGGGGCCGGGCCTGTTCGCGCCGCTGCCGGATAATCCCGACCAGATCAAGCAGGCGATGGATATGCGTTTCGCCGCGCTCGGGCAGCACATGCCGCTCTTTATCGGGCTTTCGCTGCTGATCGCGCCGTTCAACGTCGGGCTCAATCTGGGCGCCACGGCGTTCGCCTATCGCGCGCTGGTACCGCCGCGCGGCGGCGCGCCGGCAATCGCGGGCTAGGCGCCCGGCTGCTCGACCAGGCGTCCGCCATTCGCGCGCGCAATGGTACGCGCCAGCAGCACCTTCTTCTGGTCGAAGACGAAGGCGTGCAGGATGACGTTGACGGTCTTGTCGTCATCGGACAGCGGCAGATAAAGCGCTTCGCATTCCTCCAGCCCTTTGCCAGCCCATCCGGCGTCGCCATAGGCGAGCAGCGGCGCGCGATTGTCGACGACGCAACGGAACGTGGCCAGGACCGCATCGCGCAGGCGCGCCGGTTGCGTGGCGAACGCTTCCGTCAACGTCTTGCCCGTCGGGTCCCAGAAGAAATATTCGGTGACCAGCGTGCCGATCAAGCGATAGCGGAAGTCGCGCGCCTGGGGCAGCACATCCAGCATGCTGATCCAGCCCAGATGATCCTTCAACTCCGTGGGCTTGATATCGGCGCGTGCAGGCATGAGGCGGGCGCCCCGCTTGTTGTCCCAATAGCCGTGGAGGAAATTTAGGACCGGGTGTTGGCATTGTTTGGGTGCGATCTCGAATCCGCCCGCCGCCGTCGCTTCGCTCATGCGCTTGTTCCCCTGCATCCGGGGCGGACGATAGCCGATTCGCGTCCGGATCAGGACTTTGCCAGCCGGCTCGCACGCATACCGTAGGCGAAATAGACGACGAGGCCGATGCCGTTCCAGATCAGGAACGCGGTCTGCGTGAAGGCCGGAAGGCCCACGACGAACAAATAGAGGCAGCCGAGCACGCAGGCCGGTCCGACGATCCAGGGCAGCGGGGCGCGAAAGACGCGCGGACGCGCAGGGTCGCGCAGCCGCAGCACCAGCATCGAAGCCGCGACCGCGATGAAAGCGCAAAGCGTGCCGGCATTGGCGAGCTCCACGATCTTGTCGAGGTTGAAGACGGCTGCGAGAGCCGCCACCACCGCGCCCGTGACGAGCGTCATGAGGACCGGCGTGCCGCGCGTCTTGTGCACGGCCGCCAATCGTTGCGGCAGCAGGCCGTCGCGCGCCATCACGAAAAAGATGCGGCTCTGCCCATACATCAGCACCAGGATCACGCTTGGGATCGCGATGACGACGGCAGCCGCGATCAACTGCGCCGCCAGCGGATGCTGGAGAACGTGCAGGATATGGACGAGCGGCGCTTCGTCGTGGACGGTCGAAAACGCCTGGAACGGCAGCGCGCCGACCGCGGTCGCGGCGACGATCATGTAGATCGCGGTACACAGCGCCATGGAGCCGACGATGCCGATGGTGAGATTGCGCCCCGGGTTCTTCGTCTCCTCCGCCGCCGTCGACACGGCGTCGAAGCCGTAAAAGGCGAAGAACACGATCGCCGCCGCGCCAAGCGCGCCGAAATTGCGTCCGTGACCGTCCGGCGTCGCGCCGTAGCCGAAGGGCGCGAAGGGATGGAAATTCGCGCTGTTGAACGACTGGACCGCGAGGACCACGAACAGCGTCAGCGCGGAGAGCTTGATGAGGACCAGTACGATGTTGAGCGTGGCGCTCTCGCGCGTGCCCAACACCAGCAACAGCGTGACGAAACCCGAAATCGCCACCGCTGGCAGGTTGATTAGTCCGCCGTCCATCAGGCCGTGCAGCACTTGCGGCGGAACATGCCAGCCGGCCGCCACGATGAAAGCGGTGAAGTGACCGGCCCAGCCGATGGCGACGGCCGCGGCGGCCACGGTGTATTCCAGGATCAGGCTCCAGCCGACGATCCAGGCCAGAAGCTCGCCCAGCACCGCATAGGAATAGGTGTAGGCGCTGCCGGCGGCCGGGATCAGGGTCGCCATTTCCGCGTAGCACAGCGCCGCGCAGGCGCAGAGCACGCCGCAGATCCCGAACGAGATGAGGACGGCGGGGCCCGCCAACCCCGCGCCGACGCCGGTCAGCGTGTAGATGCCGGTGCCGACGATGGCGCCGACGCCCATGGCGACCAGGTGGGGCCAGCTTAGCGTCGCCTTCAGGCGCTGGCCGCCGTGATCGGCGATGTCGACGGATTTGCGCCGGTTCCAGAACGCCATGCGAGTTCCCCCAAATCCGCCGCGGCGATGCAGGCTTTTCCCGGCCGCCGCCGCCAAAGCTCGCGCGATCAATATCGGGTGTTTAACCGCTTAGTGACGAAATGCAAATTCGCAGGTAACCAATTTCCCTTAGCATCTGCGGCATGACCCAATTTCTCTTCCGCGCTGCCGTGGCCGCGGGCCTGTTGGCCTGTGCGCCGGCATTTGCCGCGCCCACCAGCATCGAGATCACCGCGACCGACGGCAAGCCCGCTGCCAACGCCGTCGTCGAATTCACGCCGTCGGACGGCAGGCCGTTGGCGGCGACACAGATGCCGGCCGAGGCGATCATTGACCAGCGCAACGAGACGTTCCTTCCGCTCGTCTCCGTCGTGCGCAAGGGCGGTCATGTCGTCTTCACCAACAACGATACGACCATGCATCAGGTCTATTCATTCTCCCCGATCAAACAGTTCGAATTCGAGATCGATCAGGGCGAGCATTCCAAGCCGGTCGTGTTCGACCAGAGCGGCGTCGCCGCGATCGGCTGCAACATCCACGACCAGATGATCACCTATGTCTACGTCGCCGCGACGCCGTGGGTGGCGCTCACCGACGTCAAGGGCCATGCCGCGCTCGACCTGCCGCAGGGCGCTTATCAGGCCTCTGTCTGGCATCCCCGGCTGGCGCCCGGACACGCGCCGCCGAGCGCCGCGCTGACCGTGGTCGGAGGCCCAGCGAAATTCACGCTTGCCATTCCCCTTCTTGCCGGAGACATGCCCGGCATGAAGCACATGCACATGCAGAGCTATTGAGGAAGCCGTGATGAGCTTCCGCAACCGCCTCGTGCTCTTCCTGGTCGTCACGCTGGTCGCCGTGCAGGTCCTGACGGCATTCCTAGCTTATTCCTGGCTGCGCCACGATCTGGTCGAGCGCGGCAAGAGCGAACTCGCCGCCGAGATGGGCGTCTTCACGCGCCAGCTCGATTATCTGTCCGAACGCGTCGGCGACGCCGTGCAGGTGCTCGCTTTCGATTTCGCGCTACGCGAGGCCATCGCGCAAAAGGACCATGCGACCGAACTCTCGGCGCTGCGCAATCATGGCAAGCGCATTGGCGCCTCGCGCATGATGCTGGTGGAGCTGAACGGTACGATCTCCGCCGATACCGCGGCGCCCCAGCGCGCCGGTTCGGGCTTTCCCTATCCTGGCCTGCTGCAGGCCGCCGCTGCGGGTGACGAAGGCACCGCGCTTGCCACATTCGAAGGACGCATCTTCTGGGTGGTGGTCGTGCCGGTGCGCGCGCCGGTGCCTATCGCGTTCATCGCGGCCTGCATTCCGATCGACGGCGCGCTCCTGGAAAGGCTGCGCGCCATTTCGGCGTCGCCGCGGTCGATCGTTCTGACCACGATGGACGCTTCCGGCCGCTGGCATATGGCGGCAGAAAGCGCCGTGCATCTCAGCATGATCGCCTTGCCGCGGTCTGTGCTCCCGCCCAAGATCGCCGCGGTGGTGACGAACAATGGCGGGCGCGATTACCTGACGGTGAGCGCGCCGCTCGAGACGGCGCGCGGCAGCGCGCCGGTGGTGGCGATGCTCGGCTATCCGCTGGATGGCGCGCTCGCCGCCTATCGCGGCGCCCTTACCCCGATGCTGATTGTTCTTGGGCTCGGTCTGATCGCGATGGTGCTGGGCGCGATGGCGATCGCGCGCGGCGTCTCGCGGCCGCTGGAAGCCTTGTCGGTCGCGGCCCGGCACATCGCGCGCGGCGACTATTCCGCGCCGCCGCGCCTGAAGCGGCGCGACGAGGTCGGCCAATTGAGCGATTCCCTCATCGAGATGACCGGCGCGATCGCCGAGCGCGAGAGTGCGATGCGCAACGCCTTCGAGGCGACGCAGATCGCGCGTGAGCAGGCCGAACGCGCCAACGAGGCCAAATCGCAGTTCCTTGCCAATATGAGCCACGAATTGCGCACGCCGCTCAACGCCATCGTCGGTTTCAGCGAGATGATCGAAGGCCAGGTGCTGGGACCGCTCGGTGTGCCGCGCTACGCCGAATACGCGCATGACATCCACGCCAGCGGCGGTCATCTGCTGGCGCTGGTCGAGCGCATGCTCAACCTGGCCGACGCGGAGGCGCATCGTCTCGTGCTGGCGCGCGAACCCGTCTTGCCGGGTACGCTTCTGGCCGAGACGGTCGCAGCGCTGCAGGCGACGATCGCGCGCGCGGGCGTGCAAGTCGATCTGCAGAGCGATGCCTTGCAGTGGCCGCCGATCGATGGCGATGCCGCCAAACTCGGCCAGGCTTTCGCCTGCCTGATCGACAATGCGGTCAAATTCACACCGGCGGGCGGGTTGGTCTCGATTTCGGGCTCGGTCGGCGCCGGCCGGCTTGCGATCCATATCGCCGACAGCGGCGTGGGCATGGAGCCGGACCTGCTCGCCGTCGTCGTACGCCCGTTCCACCGCCTGCGTTCTTCGCTCGATGGGCAATATCAGGGCGCGGGTCTCGGCCTGCCTTTCGCCAAGGTCGTTATCGAGCTTCACGGCGGCACGCTTTCGCTCGCCAGCACGGTCGGCATCGGCACCACGGTTTCAATTTCCCTGCCGGTCGCGGCCAACCAGATGAGCGACGCGGCATGATGCGCGGAGCTATTTGCCTTACTGTTTTGCTCGGGGGTGTCACGCCGGCCTGCGCCGCGCTGGATTACGGCTTCGACGGCTATATCGACTTGCGCCTGATTGCGCCCGGCGATCAGAAATCGACGGCCGAGGGCGGCCTGGGCAAGCTGCGTTACGGAAAAGGCGATTCCAATTTCCAGTTTGCCGCGCTGCTGGGGCAGGGCTGGGTGCGCTTCACGCCCGAAGTGACGGCCGTGGTTTCGCTGCGCGCCGCTCCCGATCAACGCACGCCGTTCGATCCGCTGGAAGCCTATATCCGCTACCGTCCGGTTTCGACCACGCCGTGGCGCTGGTCGGTGAAGGCCGGCGCGTTTTTCGCGCCGTTTTCGCTGGAAAACACCGAACTGGGCTGGTCGAGCTATTGGACAATCACGCCGTCGGCGATCAATTCCTGGTTCGGCGACGAATTGCGCACCATCGGCGGGGAAGGCACGCTGGAATGGCGCCGCGACGACGGCACGCTGACCCTGATGGCGGCGGGCTTCGGCTGGAACGATCCCGCCGGCGTGATGATGGCCGACCGCGGCTGGTCGATGGACGATCGACCGATCGGGTTGTTCGACCACCTGCGTGAGCCCGATACCTCCGTGCTGCTGATCGGCGGGGTGCCCCCCGACACCACGCCGCTGTTCAAGGAGTTCGACAATCGCGCGGGCTGGTATGCGGGCGCGTCGTGGGACGATGCACGGCAATGGCATGCGGAGATCATCCACTACGACAACCAGGCCAATTCGAGCGCGCATCAGGAAGACTACTTCGCCTGGCGCACGCAGTTCTGGGACGCGGGCTTTTCCGCCAGGCTGGACGACAATTTCACCGCCATCGCGCAGGCGTTGGCCGGCACGACGACGATCACGCCGGCGCCGGCGTTTTCCAGCACGACCGATTTCAGCTCGGCCTTCGCGCTCATCGGCTGGGAACGCGGGCAATGGCGTCTCGCGGCGCGCGCCGATGTCTTTCACACCCGGACCGACACGACGTTCGGCGCCTCTCCCTTCGGCGAGAACGGCACCGCGCTGACCGCGGCGGTGAGCTGGCTGCCCAGGGACTGGCTGCGGCTGACCGGCGAAATCCTCGCCCTCGATTCCAAGCGCACGGAGCGGCTGGTCGCCGGCATGGCGCCCGATCAGAGCGAAACCCAGACCCAGCTTTCCGCCCGCATATATTTTTGATCCCTGCGCCGTGCTATAGCGGGGCGGTCCAAGGGAGAGCGCCATGTCGCGGCCGAAAAACACCGAATTCGAACTGGGCGGCATCAACCATCTGGCGCTGGTCTGCAAGGATATGGCGCGGACGGTGGCGTTCTATTCCGGCGTGCTCGGCATGCCGCTGATCAAGACCATCGATCTGCCGCGCGGCATGGGCCAGCACTTCTTCTTCGACATCGGCAACGGCGACAGCCTCGCGTTTTTCTGGTTCGCCGATGCGCCCGCGGCGCAGCCCGGCGTGGCGTCGGCGACACCCGGGCCGCTGCCCGGTCCGTCGGCGCATGGCTCGATGAACCATGTCGCGATCAACGTGCCGGTCGGCAAGATCGACGAATATTATGAGCGGTTGACCGCCAAGGGCATCAAGGCCAGCCGTGTCATCAGCCATGACGATTCGCCGATGCAGGCGAGTCTGGAGATCACACCGACGACTTTCGTGCGCTCGATCTATTTCTACGATCCAGACGGCATCGCGCTGGAATTCGCCGCCTGGACGCGCGAAATCCCGCGTGAGGGCGATGTGAGGCACCAGCCGGCCCAGGCCACCGACCTGGCGCGTTATCGCGAGCTTGCCACGGCGAAGTGAAGCGCGCCGCGCCATAGGTCTCGCACCTCGTCGAGGATCAATCCCTGCCGGGCCAGCATCGTTTTCGCTGTATCCCGCACGAACGTACGGTCGCGCTCCTGTGTCAGATAGTCCGGCGGCGATTTTCCGTCGACGCGCGCCAGCAACAACGCGGGAAGAAGAGCGGCGCCTCGCATGTCGATTGCCGCAGGCTCTTCCCAGGTCATGCCGGCGAAATAGGCGTGACGCAACGCGTCGAAAGATTCCAGATAGGCGCGCGTGTGCTGCGGACGCCAGACGCATTTGAGAAGCAGATGACTGAGGCAGAAGGCGAGGTCGAAAGCGGGGTCGCCGTAGCAGGCTGTTTCCGCGTCGAGAAATACCGGTCCGCCCGGTCCGCACAGAATATTCTTGGGGCTGATGTCGCCCTGCATCAGCGCAATGCGTGCGGTTGCAACGCCTTGCGCCAAAGCGCGGATGCGAGGCGCGGCATCGGGATTGCGGTCCGCCGAATAGAGCAGAAAAGGCTCCAGCCTGAGCGCGAAAAATTGGGCGTCGTTGGCGAACGCCGCGGCGATATCAGCACGGCCCGTGCTTGCGGCATGGATGCGGACCAGCGCCGCGCCCACCTTGCCCGCGAAATCCACATTCACCGCGCCTGCCGCGAGCTCGGCCTTCCATACCGGGTAAAGCTCCGGCGCGAAATATTCCATGGCGAAGATGTGTCGCTCGTGATCTTCCCCGAGAACCCTGGGCGCGCAGCCGGCATCGACGGAGGCGGCGAAGCGCAGCCAGGCGACTTCGGTTTGCGAGCGCGCTGCCGGCGCGCGCCAGTCGGCGGCAACCCGCAGCTTCGTCAGCGCGCGCTTCACGCAGATGGGACCGGACGCCAGATCCACGCGCCAGACGTCACAGGAAACACCGCCGGACAGGCGCGCAATCGCAAGCGGCTCGTCGCGCAGCCCCATTGTGGCGAGCGAGGCTTTGATATCGTCGAGGTCGGACGCTTCGCGCACAGGCGATCTCCAGGGCGGCGCCACTATGCGGCGCGCTGGCACCGCAAACAACGCCGATAGCGCGCGCCCCGGCTCCCGGCCTATCCTGCCGCGATGATTCAAACCGACCCCGACGCGCTTGCCGAGGCCATCATCCGCGCGGCGGGGCCGCGCATCGTTCTGGCGCTACCGCTGGGGCTCGGCAAGGCCAATCACATCGCCAACGCGCTCTATGCCCGCGCGGCGGCGGACCGGTCCGTCCATCTGACAATCTTCACGGCACTCACGCTGGAGAAGCCGCGATATGGAAACGAAATGGAGCGGCGTTTCCTGGAACCGGTGATCGAGCGCCTGTTCGGCGGCTATCCGGAACTCGCCTATGCGCAGGCGCTGCACAAAGATGCGTTGCCGGCGAATGTCACCGTGAACGAGTTCTTCTTTCTGGCGGGGCGCTGGCTCAGCAACGCGAATGCGCAGCAGCATTACATCTCGGCGAACTATACGCACGCCTTCCACGCCGTGCTGGATCGCGGCGTCAATGTCGTCGCGCAGTTGGTTGCCAGGCGCGGCGAGCGTTTCAGTCTGTCCTGCAATCCCGATCTGACGCTCGATCTGTTGCAGGCCCGCCGCGAAGGCCGCGCGAAGTTCGTGCTCGCGGGGCAGGTCAATTCGCAATTGCCGTTCATGCCGGGCGCCGGCGATCTGGTAGGCGATGAATTCCAGTTTCTGCTCGATGGCCCGTCCACGGATTTCCCGCTGTTCGCGCCGCCCAAGGAGCCGCTCGATCTGCAGGAATACGCCGCGGGCATTCATGTGGCGCGGCTTGTCGCCGACGGCGGCACGCTGCAGATCGGCATCGGGCAAGAGGGCGACGCAGCGGCGCAGGCCCTGATCTTGCGCCAGCATGACAATGCGGCGTTCCGCGAAGCGGTCGGGCGTCTCGATCCCGATGCGGCGCGGCAACCATTTCACGAGGACGGGCCATTCGAGACCGGGCTCTATGCCGCGACCGAGATGTTCGTGGATTCATTCCTCGCGCTGATGGATGCGGGCGTGCTCAAACGCGAGGTGCAGGGCGTATTGCTGCATGCGGCGTTTTTTCTCGGGCCGAAGAGCTTCTACCGCCGCTTGCGCGAGATGCCGGCGGCCGATCTCGCCAAATTGCAGATGACGGCCGTGTCGTTCACCAATGCGCTTTATGGCGACGAAGCGGGCAAGCGCGCGGCACGCGTCCAAGGGCGTTTCGTCAACAGCGCGATGATGGCGACGCTGATGGGCGCGGTGGTATCCGACGGGCTGGAAGATGGCCGCGTCGTCAGCGGCGTCGGCGGACAATACAATTTCGTCGAGCAGGCCTTCGCGCTCGGCGATGCGCGCTCGATCATCACGCTCGACGCGACGCGTGAAAGCGGTGGGCGCGTGACGTCCAACATCCGCTGGCGCTATGGCCACGAAACTATCCCGCGCCATCTGCGCGATATCGTCGTCACCGAATATGGCGCCGCCGATCTGCGCGGCAAGACGGACGAGGACGTCATCGCGGCCATGCTGGCGATCGCGGATTCGCGTTTCCAGCCCGAACTGATGCGAGCCGCCAAGGACGCCGGCAAGCTGCCGCGCGACTATGAAATTCCCGCCGCGCGGCGCGACAACACGCCCGCGCGCATCGAACGCGCGCTGGCTCCTTTGCGCGCGCGTGGGCTTCTGCCGGCGTTTCCGTTCGGCACCGATTTCAGCGAGACCGAACAGCGCCTGCTTCCGGCACTCGAGGTGCTGAAAAACGCTTCGGTATCGCCTATCCGGCTGGCCGGTCTTGCGGCGACGGGTCTGTTCGCGCGCGCCGCCGAACTCGAACCGCTCGCGCGCATGGGCTTGGATGCCCCCAAAACGCTGTCCGGCCGCCTCTATCGCCTTCTTCTGATCGCGGCCCTTGAGCGCACGCGCCAATAGTTTCACGATAACCAAACATCAAAGGTAAATCCCATGAAAGCGGCGGTCTATTACGAGAACGGCGATCCGAGCGTTCTCAAATACGAGGATGTTCCGGATGCGAAATGCTTCCCGGGCGGTGTGCTGATCCGCGTCGAGGCGATCAGCATCGAGGGCGGCGACACGCTCAACCGCTGGCACGGCGCGCTGACGAGCCGGCCGCATATCGTCGGCTATCAGGCGGCCGGCGAGATCGTCGAAGTGGGCGAGGGCGTCACAAATCTGAAGGTCGGCCAGAAGGTCGCGACCACCAACGCCAACGGCTCGCACGCCGCGTTGCGCGCGGTACCGGCGCGCGTCGCATGGCCGATCCCGGCGGGCATGGATGTGAAGCTTGCCGCCGTCATTCCCGTCACGTTCGGGACGGCGCATGACTGCCTGTTCGAGTTCGGCCATCTGAAGGCGGGTCAGACCGCGCTGATCCAGGCGGGCGCCAGCGGCGTCGGCGTCGCGGCGATCCAGCTCGCCAAGCGCGCCGGCGCGCGCGTTCTGGCGACGGCGTCGAGCGACGAGCGGCTGGAGAAACTCAAGGCTCTCGGCATGGATCATGGCATCAATTACAGCCGCGACGATGTCGTCGAAGCGGTGATGAAGATCACCGGTGGCTCGGGCGTCGATGTCGTGGTCGATCCGGTGGGCTCGACCTTGCAGACCAGCATCGCGTGCCTGGGTTATCGCGGCCGCGTCTCGCTGGTGGGGCAGGCCGGGCGCGAGCCGACGAAGGTGGACGTCTCGCCTCTGATGGCAGGCAACCGCTCGGTCACGGGCGTCTTCCTCGGCGCGGAGATCGCCACCGACCGCGCCCACGACATGATCCAGCAATTGATCGAGGACGTGGCGCGCGGCCAATTGAAAGTGGTGATCGACAAGACTTTTCCGCTGTCGCAGGCCGCTGCAGCGCACGAATACATCGAAAGCCGCAAGGCCGTTGGGCGCGTGCTGCTGATACCGTGAACCGGAGGGCCTGATGCGAATGCTTCGCTACGCTTTGCTCGCCGTCGCGGTGCTATGCCCTTCGCTGGCGCAGGGGTCGCAGTGGGTTCAGCTGATGCCGGGCGGCGGTGCCGAGGCGCGGCTTGTCACCGATGCCGCCTCCTGTCCCCCCATCGTGATCGACAACCAGGCCATGGCGATGACCGCGCGGGCCGCGCCCGACGCCAATTTCGCGGTCCTGCTTTGCAGCGCGCCGGTTCCGGCAACCGCGACATCGGCTTCCATCGGCGGCGTGAACCTGCCGCTCGCGGCCGCCGCGCCGCAGCGCATCCTGGTGTTCGGCGACACCGGATGCCGGATCACCGCCACCTATATCCAGGCCTGTAACGATCCGAAGGAGTGGCCGTTTCCGCAAATCGCGGCGGAGGCGGCGCTGTTGAAGCCCGATCTGGTGATCCATGTCGGCGACTATCTCTATCGCGAGGCGCCGTGTCCGCCCGGCAATGCGGCCTGTGCGGGCAGTCCGTCGGGCGACAACTGGCCGGCCTGGGCGGCGGACTTCTTCACCCCGGCCGCGCCGCTTCTGGCGGCGGCGCCTTGGGTGTTCGTGCGCGGCAATCATGAAGATTGCGCGCGCGGCGGGCCGGGCTGGCTCAGACTGCTGGGACCGCTGGCCTTCGATCCGGCGGCGGCCTGCGCGGCGCATTTGCCGCCTTATGCAGTGCCGCTGGGCGCGATGAACTTGGTGGTGATGGACGATGCGGACGCGCCCGATCCCACCGTCGCGGCGGATCTCGTGCCGGATTATCGCGCCGATTTCGCGGCGCTGGCAACGCTCGCCAAGCCGCCGCTGTGGCTCGCGTTCC
>DATNNS010000065.1:0-3528 GCA_035601715.1 Rhizomicrobium sp. | reverse complement strand
TCAACGATCAGATCGCGGTGATGGACCTCGCGGCGCTCGGCCGTTTCGTGTTGCTGCCGGAGGACGATCTCAACCTCGCCGCCCTGCTGCGCTCGCCGCTGATCGACGTCAGCGAGGACGATCTGTTCAAGCTCGCGCATGGCCGCGACGGTTCGCTGTGGAGCGCGTTGGCGCGGCGCGGCGACGAGGCGAAGTTCGTATTCGCGTACGCCTACCTCGCCGAATGCCGCCGGCGCGCGGATTTCGCGCCGCCTTACGAATTCTACGCCCGCGCGCTCGGCGCCGACGGCATGCGCAAGCGGCTGCTGGCGCGGCTGGGGCCGGAAGCGGACGACGCGATCGACGAGTTCCTGTCTCTGGCGCTGTCCTATGAAGCGCTCAACGCGCCGTCGCTGGAAGGTTTCCTGCACTGGCTCGAGCGCGGCGAGACCGAGATCAAGCGCGACATGGAACGCGGCCGCAACGAAGTGCGGGTGATGACGGTGCATGGCGCCAAGGGGCTGGAAGCCGACATCGTCATCCTGCCCGACACGACGACGTTGCCCGAAGGCCCCGGCAAGCATGGCGATCTTCTCTATACGAAAGACGGCGTCGTGTTCCCGGTGCCCGATGCGTCCGCGCCGCTCGCCGTGCGCGCCGCCAAGGAGGCGGCGAAGCTCGAGGCGCTGAAGGAGCATCGCCGCCTGCTCTATGTCGCGCTGACGCGCGCGCGCGACCGGCTCTATGTCTGCGGCTTCGAGAACAAGAACGGCGTGCGTGAGGGTTCCTGGTACGAACTGGCGCAGGCCGCGGCCCAGACGCTGGGCGTGGCGCTGGTGCGCGGCGACGAGACCCTGCGTGTGATCGGCGAGGCCGATAGCGAAGCCATGACGCCCGTGCCGGCGGAAGCCGCGGCGAAATCCGCCTTGCCCGTCTGGGCACGCACGCCGCCGCCCGCCACGCGCGAGCGGCCGCGTCTGATCCGGCCGTCGGATGCGGCGGGCCTCGACGAGCCGGCGCCGCTGTCGCCGGGCAACACCGCGCGCTTCCGGCGCGGGCTGCTGGTGCACGCGATGCTCGCGCGGCTGCCCGATATCGCGCCCGCGCAACGCCGTGACATCGCGCTGGCTTTCCTCGAAGCGCGCGACACGCGCGATGACGACGCGGCGCGGCTCGTGGACGAGACATTCGCGGTGCTGGACGATCCCATATTCGCCGCCGTCTTCGCGCCCGGCTCGCGTGCGGAAGTCGCCGTCGTCGCCGACCTGCCGGAGATCGGCACCGGCGCCCGCATCAACGGGCGCATAGACCGCCTCGCGGTCACCGACGGCGAAGTTCTCGCCGTCGATTTCAAGACCAACCGCCCGCCGCCCGCCCGCGTTGAGGATGTGTCCACTGTCTACCGCGCGCAGATGGCGCTCTACCGCGCGGCGCTCGCGAAGATATTCCCGGGCCGGCGAATCGCCTGCGCGCTGGTCTGGACCGAAGGACCGCGCCTGATGGCGCTGCCGGACGCCCTGCTGGACGCCGAAATCGCCGCTATTCGCCCCCGGCTTGATTCCACCCCTGCAGGTTCCTAGATTCACTGACGATCCCGCCACCACTTTTCAAAGGTTCGTTCCATGGCCCCCATCAAGGTTTCCGATTCCTCCTTCCAGGCGGATGTCCTCAATTCGAAATTGCCGGTGGTGGTCGATTTCTGGGCGGAGTGGTGCGGACCGTGCCGGATGATCGCGCCGGCGCTTGAGGAACTCGCCGGCGAGATGGGTGGCAAGGTCACTGTCGCCAAGGTCAATATCGACGAGAATCCCGGCATCCCGCAGAAGTATGGCGTTCGCGGCGTGCCGACGCTGATGATCTTCTCCCAGGGCCAGGTCGCCGCCACCAAGGTCGGCGCGCTGCCCAAATCCAAGATCAAGGAATGGATCGAAGCATCCATCCCGAGCCCGCGGCAAGCATCCATTTAGCCTCGGCATGGCCGCCGTGCGGACTTGAAATGGGGTTCAACTAGTGCGGCTGCGCTAGCCTGCCTGGGTCATCCAAGGCAGGAGTCCCTCATGAAATCCTATTTGCTGGCGACCGTCGCGTTCGCCGTCCTGGCAGCCGCGCCTGTCGCGCTGGCGCAGACCGTCGTTCCCGCCGATCATTTCAAGTCCATCGAGTTGCGCGGCGGCGGGCATGTGACGCTGCGCTACGGGGCGGTGCAGCGCGTGACGCTGACCGAGGGCAGCACGCAATATACCACCATCAAGGTCGGCGACTCCGGCAAGCTCGTCATCGATGTCTGCAACAACGACTGCCCGATGCATTACGACCTCGAGATCGAGATCGTGACACCCGAAGTCGGCGGCGTTGCCGTGTCCGGCGGCGGCGTGATCGAGAGCGCCGACGGGTTCCCGCATCAGGATTCGGTTTCCGCGGCGGTCGAAGGCGGCGGCCGGATCGATCTGCGCACGGTGGATGCCGCGAGCGCCAACGCGGCCGTGGACGGCGGCGGCAAGATTCTCGTGAAAGCGGAACGCAGCCTTATGGCCGCGGTCGATGGCGGCGGCAGCATCACCTATTGGGGCGATCCGGCGGTCAGCAGCGCCATCGACGGCGGCGGCTCGGTGCGCAAGGGTAGCTAGGAATTCTCCGCGAGCACCCTGCCCGCCAAATAAAGCGAGCCGCAGATGAGGATGCGCGGCGCGCCGTCGGCGGGACGGCCGCGCGTCCACGCGTCGACCTGCATCATCGCGTCGTCGAGGTCTTCGGCGGGGCTCGCGTCCAGGCCCACGGCGCGCGCAGCGTCGTAAAGTTCGCCGGCGCCGCGGCTGGCCGGTTCGCCTTCGATCGGCACGGTCGTGACGTGGCGTGCGAGGCCGTGGAACTGCTCCAGGAAGCCGCCCGCATCCTTGGTCTTCAGCATGCCGCAGATCAGATGGAGCGGCTTGGGCGAGCGCTCCTCCAGGTCGGCGAGCGCGCGCGCGACGGCCGCAGCGCCATGCGGATTGTGGCCGCCGTCGAGCCATAGCTCGCTGCCGTCCGGCGCCAGCGCGACCAGCGGCCCCCTGGTCAAGCGCTGCAGCCGCGCCGGCCATTCGACGCGGCGCAGGCCTTCCTCGATCGCATGCTCGTCCGCCCAGCCCGGACCGGCATGGCGCAGGGCGGCAATCGCGGTGGCGGCGTTCTCGATCTGGTGCTGGCCGATCAGGCGCGGCGGCGGCAGGTCGAGCAGGCCCTTGTCGTCCTGGTAGATCATCCGGCCATGCTCGCTATGGGCGAAGAAATCCTCGCCCATCACGGTCGCGGGCGCCTTCATCGCGAGCGCGCGGCGCACGATCACGTCGCGCGGCTCGCTGTCCTGCGCGCCCACCACCAGCGGCACACCCAGCTTGACGATGCCGGCCTTCTCCGCCGCGATGCCAGCGATCGAGGTACCGAGGAATTCGGCATGGTCGAGGCCGATGGGCGTGATCACCGTCATCAGCGGACGGCGGATCACGTTGGTCGCGTCATATCGGCCGCCAAGACCCACTTCGAGCACCAGCGCATCGGCGGGGTGGCGCG
>DATNNS010000064.1:0-11670 GCA_035601715.1 Rhizomicrobium sp. | reverse complement strand
TTCGAGAGCGGCGTGCACCGGGTGCAGCGCGTGCCGGTCACCGAAGCGAGCGGCCGTATCCACACGTCGGCGGCGACCGTGGCCGTGTTGCCGGAGGCCGAGGACGTCGACGTTCAGATCAACGACAAGGACCTGCGCATCGACGTCTATCGCGCGCAAGGCGCGGGCGGGCAGCACGTCAACAAAACGGAAAGCGCGGTGCGCATCACCCATCTTCCGACCGGAATCGCTGTGGCGCAGCAGACCGAGAAGTCGCAGCACAAGAACAAGGCCCACGCGATGAAGCTGCTCAAGGCCAAGCTTTATGAGATCGAGCGCGAGCGCATCGACTCGGCGCGGGCCGGCGAGCGCAAGAGCATGGTCGGCTCGGGCGACCGCTCCGAGCGCATCCGCACCTACAACTTCCCGCAGGGCCGCATCACCGACCACCGCATCAACCTGACGCTCTACAAGCTCGACCGCATCATCTCCGGCGATGACCTGGGCGAGATCGTCGATGCACTGGTGGCCGAGGACCAGGCCGGCAAGCTCGCCGCGCTGGAGGCGGACGGCGCGGCATGAGTGCGTTGCGCGACGCGCTGGCGCGCGGCACGGAACGCCTCGCCGCCGCCCGGATCGACTCCGCCAAGCTCGACGCGCGGGTCTTGCTGGCGTCCGCGATGAATGTTTCTTCGGACGGGCTGCTCGCCGGCGCCGCGTTGCCTGCGGCAGCATTTCAGCAATTCGAGACGTTTATTGCGCGTCGCGCGCGGCGCGAGCCCGTCGCCTACATCGTCGGCAAGAAAGAATTCTGGAGCCTCGACCTCGCCGTCGGGACCGGCGTGCTGGTGCCGCGACCTGAAACGGAGACGCTGGTCGAGCAGGCGTGCCGCGAATTCCCCGATCGCTCCGTACCGCTGCGCGCCAGCGACTTCGGAACCGGCAGCGCCGCGATCCTCATCGCATTCCTGTCGGAATTTCCCAACGCAAGCGGCGTCGGCATCGACAGCTCTGCGCAGGCGTTGGTGTGGGCCGAGCGCAATATCGCAGCGCACCGCCTTACCGGGCGATGCGAACTGCGGCGCGCGGATTGGTCGGCGGCTCCGGACGGGCCGTTTGATGTGCTCTTCTCGAATCCGCCCTACCTGACGCAGGACGAGATCGGGGCAGCAGCTGCGGAATTGGCCTTCGAGCCGAGGTCCGCGCTCGACGGCGGCAGGGACGGCGTGGAGGCCTACCGTGCCTTGGCCCCTATCATCGCCGCGCGGCTGGCGCCCAATGGCCGTGCTTTCCTGGAGATCGGGGCCGGGCAGGGCGAGGCGGTGTCCGCCATCCTGGCTGCTAACGGGTTGGAAACCATGCGGATTGCGCCGGATCTGGCGGGAGTTCCCCGCTGCGTCGTCGCCTGTCTGGCAGTTCAGAAAACCCTTGGAAAGGGCAGTCCGATTCTGTAGTTTCCCGGCGGGGATAAGGGAACCCCACCTGAGTCGCTGGTCAATGAGCGCTCGGGAGCCGCGGGGGCGGTGAGGTGCGGAAGTCCGCGCCGGTTCCCACAAAGCAAGCGAAAGACGAGTTCTGCGCGTTCATGCGGAAAATAAACGGACGTGCCATGAGGCGCGACCACACAAAGCGGCGCTGCGATGCGCCCGCAGGGATTTCATGACAACGAGGTCACAGTGAAACGTTCACGCGGACGCGGCCGCAGGCCGCAGCATACCAATGGCGGCGGTGGTGGCGGCAATGGCGGCGGCGGCGGGGGACACAACCCCAACCGCACGTTCGATTCGTCGGGTCCGGAGATCAAGATTCGCGGCTCCGCGCCGCATGTCTACGAGAAATATCTCCAGCTCGCGCGCGATGCCAATTCGTCGGGCGACCGGGTGATGGCGGAGAACTATCTCCAGCATGCCGAGCATTATTACCGCATCATGGCGGCGCAGCAGATCCAGCAGCAGCAATACCAGGCCCAGCCGCAGCAACAGCAGCCCTACAACAACGCGAACGGAAACGTCGCCGCGGGTGCCCAGCCTTTTGCCCAGCAGCCGATGCCGGCCGGCCCGTCCTTCTCGCTGACCGAACAGGAAAACGACGAGGACGACGGCGACGAGGACGGCGCCGGCGAGTAGCCTTCGCCCGCCCTTGCAGACTTGGGCGGCGGAACACACATATGGCCTTGAGGAACGGCGCCCATTTGGGGCTGTTCTTGATCACGAAGGCTGACGTTGCCGGCCATTTGGCGCATCGTCATGTGCTTGAGAGGCTATGATGGACATTGAGAAATTCACCGAGCGGGCGCGCGGATTCATCCAGTCGGCGCAAGGTCTTGCGCTCCGCTCCAACAACCAGCAGCTGACGCCGCAGCATCTACTCAAGGCTCTGCTCGACGATGAGGAAGGCCTGGCCGCGCGGCTGATTCGCGCCGCCGGCGGCCGCCCTGACGAGGCTTTGAGCGAGACCGAGATCGCGCTCGCGAAGCTTCCGCGCGTGGAAGGCTCCGGCTCGGGCCAGGTCTACCTGTCGCCCGAGACGGCGCGCCTGCTCGACGGCGCGCAGGAAGCCGCCAAGAAAGCCGGCGACAGCTTCGTCACCGCGGAGTTCCTGCTGCTCGCGCTCGCGCTGGCCAAAGGCACCGATGCCGCGCGCATCCTGAAAGACGCCGGCGTCACGCCACAATCGCTCAACAAGGCGATCGCCGACCTGCGTCAGGGCCGCAACGCCGACAGTGCGACGGCCGAGAACCAGTATGACGCGCTGAAGAAATACGCCCGCGACCTCACCGAGCTGGCGCGCAGCGGCAAACTCGATCCGGTGATCGGCCGCGAGGAGGAAATCCGCCGCACCATCCAGGTGCTCGCGCGCCGCACCAAGAACAACCCGGTGCTGATCGGCGAGCCCGGCGTCGGCAAGACGGCGATCGCCGAAGGCCTTGCGCTGCGCATCGTCAATGGCGACGTGCCCGAGAGCCTTCGCAACAAGCGGCTGATGGCGCTCGACATGGGCGCGCTGATCGCGGGCGCGAAGTTCCGCGGCGAGTTCGAGGAGCGGCTCAAGGCCGTGCTCAACGAGATCACCGCGGCGCAGGGCAAGGTGATCCTGTTCATCGACGAGATGCACACGCTGGTGGGCGCCGGCAAGGCCGAAGGGGCGATGGACGCTTCGAATCTGCTGAAGCCGTCCTTGGCGCGCGGCGAGCTGCACTGCATCGGCGCCACGACACTCGACGAATACCGCAAGCATATCGAGAAGGACGCAGCCCTGGCGCGGCGCTTCCAGCCGGTGTTCGTCAGCGAACCGACGGTGGAGGACACGATCTCCATCCTGCGCGGGCTGAAGGAGAAATACGAAGTCCATCATGGCGTGCGCATCACCGATTCGGCCATCGTCGCCGCGGCCACGCTGTCCAATCGCTACATCTCCGACCGCTTCCTGCCCGACAAGGCCATCGACCTGATGGACGAAGCGGCATCGCGGCTGCGCATGCAGATCGATTCCAAGCCGGAAGAGCTCGACGAGCTCGACCGCCGCGTCATCCAGCTCAAGATCGAACGCGAAGCGCTGAAAAAGGAAATCGACAAGGCATCCAAGGATCGCCTGGTTGCTCTCGAGCGCGAACTGGCCGATCTTGAAGAGAAAGCGGATTCGCTGTCCGCCAAATGGCAGGAAGAGAAGAAATCCGTCCAGAGCGCGCAGGGCCTGAAGGAAAAGCTCGACGCGGCGCGCATGGCGCTCGATGTCGCCCAGCGCCGCGGCGATCTCAGCCGCGCGGGCGAGATCGCCTATGGCGAAATCCCGCAGCTCGAGCGCCAGCTGCGCGAGGTCGAGGAGAAGCAGCAGGGCGATCTGGTGAAGGAAGCCGTGACGCCGGAGAATATCGCGCAGGTCGTCTCGCGCTGGACCGGCATTCCGGTCGACAAGATGCTCGAAGGCGAGCGCGACAAGCTGCTCAAGATGGAGACCGCGCTCGAAAAGCGCGTTGTCGGCCAGGACGAGGCGCTTCGCGCCGTGGCCAATGCGGTGCGCCGGGCGCGGGCCGGATTGCAGGATCCCAACCGACCGATCGGCTCGTTCCTGTTCCTAGGGCCGACGGGCGTCGGCAAGACCGAGCTCACCAAGTCGCTCGCCGAATTCCTGTTCGACGACGACACCGCGATGGTGCGCGTCGACATGAGCGAATTCATGGAGAAGCATTCCGTGGCGCGGCTGATCGGCGCGCCGCCGGGCTATGTCGGCTACGAGGAAGGCGGGGTGCTGACCGAAGCGGTGCGCCGGCGCCCCTATCAGGTGATCCTGTTCGACGAAGTCGAGAAGGCCCATCACGACGTGTTCAACGTGCTGCTCCAGGTGCTCGACGACGGGCGGCTGACCGACGGTCAGGGCCGCACGGTCGACTTCCGCAACACGGTGATCATCCTGACATCCAACCTCGGCACGGAGTACCTGGCCGGCGACGACGCCAAGGCGGCGCGCGCGCAGGTGATGGCCGCGGTGCGCCAGCACTTCCGCCCCGAATTTCTCAACCGGCTCGACGAGATCATCATCTTCCATCGCCTGAGCCGGGAGAACATGGACAAGATCGTCGACATCCAGATCGCGCGTCTGCAAAAGCTGCTGGCCGACCGCAAGATCGAGATTCATCTCGACAGCAAGGCGCGCGAGTGGCTGGCGCAGGCGGGATACGATCCGGTCTACGGCGCCCGCCCGCTCAAGCGCGTCATCCAGCGCCGGTTGCAGGACCCGCTGGCGCAGCTGTTGCTCGAAGGCGGGATCGGCGAAGGTGCGACGGTTAAAGTGAGCGCCGGCAAGAGCGGCCTTGTCATCGACGGCAAGACGTTCGCCGCCGGCGACGACGCACTGGAATTCGACCAGGCGCCGAGCCGGGCGATTCACTGATATGGGCGTCCGGGAGCGGCGCCGTCGCTCAGTGGGCGCTGAGGTTGTTTTCCATGCCGTTCATGACGCTTTCCTCTTCACCGGATTTCTGCGCCGCCAGATCGGCTTTATAGAGGGCCTTCAGATAAGCGATGTCGCTATCGGTAAGCGCTATGGGCGTGGGGCGGCCGCTGCAGCCGTCGGACATCATGTCCAAGATGCTGGGCAGGTCGCTGCAGCCGTCGAGAGATTTGGGCTGCGACAGCGCCAGCAGCGCGGCATAGTCGGCGATCGGTCCGATATCATGGCCCTTCAGCTTGTTCGAATCGGCCACGATCAGGACATTCACGATCAGGCTTTGTATCCGCGCATCCAAACGGCTTCCCAGGACCGTTCGGGTCGGACCGATGCTGTAGGCATCGTCAAGCACATATTTGCCCGCGACGTCCGGCGTCCCATCCGAGCTTGCGATGGGCGCGCTCGACGTTTCGGCGCTTTGCGTTGCGGTGACATACCAGGACTGAATCGGACGGGTCATCCGCGAGATCCGGTTTGAATCGCGGACAAAATGAACGCCCAGGATCGCGCCTCTGGTTTTGTCTGCCAGATCGTCCACCAGCTTCTGCGGCTCGTCGGAGAACAGGACCTCGACATTGGGCTTGCAGGCGCCGACGGCCTGCGCCGGCGCGCCTATGCTCTTCGCAACCGCCTCGATGCGCGCCGTGACGAACGCGTTGAAACCGGCGGGCAGCCCCATCGTGACCGGGCAAACGCCTGTTGCGATGTCGCGGACGAACTGTCCGGTCTTGCTATCCCGCGCCGCGTGCGTATCGATGAATTGCGAAACGACCGTATCGAGCGTTTCCGGCTGCGTCGGTTTGGTGCCGGTCACGACGACGGTTTCGGTCTGTTTGGAAGTCTGCGCATCCGATGCCGGCGTTGGCGAACTGGTCTGAGCATTCACGCCCAGCGTCAGCGCGAGCAGAAAGCCTGTTGCGCAGGAGATCACGCGGCACGGATAGAGAATTGTCGTCATGGGCTAGCGACCGAGAAGCGCGCGAAACAATACTAGGTGCGCGGGTCAGGCCCAACAAGGGCGCGATCGACGGCGGGGAATTTGCGCCTGATATGAACGCTAGTCCTTCGCGGCCCTGAGA
This sequence comes from Rhizomicrobium sp., assembly GCA_035601715.1. Lineage (GTDB taxonomy): Bacteria > Pseudomonadota > Alphaproteobacteria > Micropepsales > Micropepsaceae > Rhizomicrobium. Next base: position 5,665 of record DATNNS010000064.1, on the reverse strand, counting down.
TCGGTCGCGGCGCTGTCGGCGACTTTGCCTTCCAGCGGCATCGACGCCAGCTCCAGATCGACGTGGATGCGCGAATTCAGGAACGTGCGCAGATCGTGCCCCGCGAGGCGCCGTCCGGTCGCGACCTTGACCAGCAGCGGATTGACTTGCTGCTTGTTGATGCGGATTTCGTAATGCAGATGCGGCCCGGTGGATTCGCCGGTCGAGCCGCTATAGGCGACGACTTGGCCCTGGCGCACGCGGCTGCCCGGATGGATGCCCGGCGCGAAGCGCGACAGATGTCCGTAGGCCGTCTCATAGCTGTTGCCGTGATTGAGCAGCAGGAAATTGCCGTAGCCGCCCTTCCAGCCGGACTCTTCGACGGTGCCCGCGCCGGCCGCCATCACGGGCGTGCCCAGCGGCACACCGAAATCGATGCCCTTGTGCATGCGGGTGTAGCCCAGGATCGGATGGAATCGCATGCCGAAGCCGGAGGTGATGCGCGCGCCGTCGACCGGCGTCTTCATCAGCATGCCTTTGGCGCTCTCGCCCTTGGAGTCGAAATAGTCGACCGTGTCGCCCTTTGGCTGGTAGCGATACAGCGTCACCGTGCGGTCGGCGAGCTTCATCGTCACATAGTCGATGTCGCCTTCCTTCGCAGCCTGGCCGCTCGGCGTGTAGTAATAGCTATAGAGCACCTGGAAGCTGTCGCCGGGGCGGATGTCGCGCTGGAAGTCCACCTTGTAGGACAGCATGTGGATCATCTCGACGACGACCTTGGCCGGAATGCCGGCCTGCATCGCCGCGAGATAAAGGCTGGAATCGATCGTCGCGCCGGCGTGGTGATAATGGGCGGCGAGCGTCTGCTGCTGGGCGCTGGCGCTGAAGCCGCCGTTGGTGTCGCGCGTGATGGAAATGTCCTGGCCGATGGTGGGCGAGAAACTCACCGACAGCAGCCGCCCCACGGGAGCGCCCGCGGCGGGCTGCAGGCCGGAATCATCGCTGCCGTCGACGTCGCTGACGGCATCATCGCCGCCGGCATTGGCCGGCGGGGTGTAAGTGATCTGCGCGGTGGTATGAGTTTCCTTCACCGCCTCAAAGGTCACCTGCAACGATTGCCCGGCGCGCACCTGGCGCGGATCGTAGACTTTGGCGAGGGCGGCGATGGCGGCCTGCGCGTCGGCGCTGGTGGCGCCGGAATCGGTCAGCACGCCGGCCAATGTGTCGCCGGAATCGAGCGTGATGGTGTGGGCGTCGACGCCCTGGTTGGGATTGCTGTCGTCGCCGTTCTCTTCAGCGGCCAGTGCATTGTCGAGCGGCGCGGCCATCTGCGGCGCCGGCGGCGCCGCCGTCGCACCCGATGTGCCCGGCGCGAACGACGCGTAGTTCGCATCGCCCGGCTTGGCCTGTGCGGCGAGGCGCAGGAACAATTGATAAGGCATCAGCGAACGGTCGGCAGTCGTGCCGAAACCATGCGAGGTGGCGGGCGGCATCGTGCCGACAGCGAGCCAGGCGATAGCGCCGGCGATGAGCGCGGTGACCGATGTCGAGACAACGGCCCAGCGGCCGTCGGTCGTCGCAAGCGCGACAGCGGCGCCGCTGGTGGCGCGGCGCCATTGGGTCAGAAAGGATTCGAACGTCGTGACGTTGCGACGGTTCACGTTGGCTCCCATTGATTTCGTTGGGGGTTTTGCCCCTGCCCAACCTTTTGCCCGACCGAAGCGGGGCGCGTCATATAGCCTGACCATCATTAGGGCCGTCAATCGTTACGGCCGCGTTAACGACGCAATGCGCGGTTCCGGGACACGCGGCAGAATCCCGAATCACTGCCAGCGCAATGTTCGGGCCACGTCGTCTCGACCCCACGAGGGGAAGGTGATCAGAGTCTCACCAGCAGAAGTTCCGCGATTCGGCCGTGCAGCCAGCCGATACCCTTGGCGACGTGCAGCGTGATGAAGAACATCAACAGGCCGACGGCCATGCACAGCAGCAGGCCTGGCGCGGTGTTGAACAGATGTTCGAGCCAGGGAACCTCGTCGATCTGGATGTGCGAATAGCCGGTGACGAGGGCGGCGATCGAGCCGCCGATCAGCGACAGCGGCACCGTGATGCCGACCACGGCGATGGTGAAATAGGCGATGCCCAAAGGCAGCATCAGCAGCAGGTAGAGCATCGACGACCAGGTACGGATGTCGATCAGAACATCCTTGATGCGCGCCCAGACGGTCTCGTCTGCGGCGGTGGCCGGTGGCAGGCGGCGCGGCATGCGCACGCCGAGCAGGCCTTCGACGATGCGTCCTTCGATGTGTGCCAGCAGGCGCGACATGCCGATGACGAGCAGGCCAAGCGGAATGCCGACCAGGGTGATGAACAGGCCGACGCTGAGCGCGGTACCGGTGACGACGAACGTGAAATAGACGATGCCGGTGACCAGCGACAGCAGCATGTACATCAGCGCGCCATAGGCTCGCGGGTCACGGATGACGCCGAAGAAACCGTAATGGCGTTCTTCGGGAAGATCGGATTTGGGGAAGGGTCCCGAGAGGGTGGCTTCCATGGATTTGTACTCCTCTGCGATTTCCTCTGGCGTCCCGTAGGTCTCGACGACGGACGCCAGGATCTCCGCCTCGGACTTGTCCGGATGGGTGGCAATTTCGTTGTTCAGATGCTCTTCGCAATCCGACAACGCGTCGGCGATCAGGCCGGCGGGACAGCGTTGCGACTTCAGCGAGCCCTGCAAGGCGCCCAAATAGGCGCGCACCGTGTCAGGCTGACGGCCGGTGTTCATACGTGGCTCCCTGGGCCTGCAAGGCATCGTCGACGAATTCGCGCATGTCTTTCCAGGCGCCCTGCCAGTCGTTGAGGGCGCGCCGGCCGTCGTCGGTGATGTCGTAGTAGCGCCGGGGCGGGCCGAAAGCCGAAGCTTCCACCCGGCTGTTCAACAGCCCCAGCGTGTTGAGCGAGCGCAGTACGGGGTAGATCGCCCCCTGCTTGAAGATGAGCCCGCCTTCGCCCTCGGCCTTCACGGCCTTGGCGATTTCGTAGCCGTACATTTCCCTGCCGGCGCGCGCGAGCACCGCCAGCAGGACGAGCGAGGATAGCCCGGCCATCAATTCTTTACGGAATTTGCGCGTGTAGTCAGTTTCCTGTGTCACGACGCAAGACTCTCCGCCTCCCTTGCTATTACGAACTCCTATCTAGCATGGACTTCGTACTATACAAGAGTGCCCTCTAGGGATGACGCAAATAATTTCAACGCAGCATCCTATTCGTTTTTGAAATTTGGGGCAGGGCGTACCACCCTCTCTGAAATATTATTGCGCTATTGAAAGTCAGTTTGCGACCGCGACGCATTTCAGAAGGCGGCAGACGACAAGCCCGTCGGGCGCACCTTCCTATATAGGATTGTTGTCATGCTCCCGCAAGGCGTGTGCTGATTGGGGGGGCGCGGCAGTTGTGAACAACCGGCTGTCTCGCCCGGCGTTGGGCAGGCGGACGATGCGGTCGAAGCGCAAGCCGATCTTCTCAAGGACGCGGATCGAAGCCGTATTGTCGAGCGCGGTGATCGCCAGAAGCGGGGTCAGGCCAAGCGTATCGCGCGCGTGTGCCAAGATGACGGCGGCGGCTTCGGTCGCGTAGCCGTTGCCGCGAAACCGCTCCAGGAAAGCAAAGCCGATATCGGGACGGTCGAGGCCCTCACGCTTCACCAGCCCGCAGATACCGGCCAGTGCGGCCGTCCCCTTCGGCACCACGCCGTAGAGTCCGAAGCCGTTCGCTTTGTAGCTCGCGACGATGCGCTCGGCGATATAGCGCTGCGCATCCTCCACCGTTCGTGCGCCGCGGTCGCCGATGTTGCGGATGAAGCCGGGATCGTTGAGCAGTTCCAGCACGAACGCCGCATCGCCCGACGCGAGCTCGCGCAAGGCAAGACGTTCGGTTTCCAGGGTATTCATTGCTACGACGATGCGCCGCTGTCGTTCGGCTTGGTCTGGAGCTGGACGAAATTCTGCATTCCCATCTGCTCGATCAGGCGTAACTGCGTCTGCAGCCAGTCGATATGCTCTTCCTCGCTTTCGAGGATGTGCACGAACAGCTCGCGGCTGACGTAGTCGCGTACCTTCTCGCAATGGGCGATCGCCGCCTTCAGATCGGGATGGGCGCGCTGCTCGAGCTTGAGGTCGCAGGCAACGACTTCGGCGACGTTCTCGCCGATCAGGAGCTTGCCGAGATCCTGAAGGTTGGGAAGGCCGCCGAGGAACAGCACACGCTGGATCAGCCGGTCGGCATGCTTCATCTCGTCGACGGATTCGTCGTAGACCTTCTTGGCCAGGATCGACAGGCCCCAATCGGCAAGCATTCGCGAATGCAGGAAGTATTGGTTGATCGCGGTGAGTTCGTTCTTGAGGACGAGATTGAGGAAGCGGACGACCTCGGCATCGCCGGCCATCGAGGCGATGGGGGAGGGGCCCTTGCCGCCGGAGGCGGCGTTGGAAGCTACGCCGCCCGTTCCCGCTGTGCGGTTTCCGCGCGCGCTTCTTCCAGCATTTCGGCGATCGTGTCCTGGCATCGGCCGCAGTTCCTCTTGACGCCGCAAAGGGCATAGACCTCGGACGCGCAGGCTGGGCCAGCCTCGCAGGCGGCCCGAATCCGCGTGTCGTTCAGCCTATTGCAGACGCAGACGATCATCCAAGGGAACCCCGAAGAGGACAGTTCCCATCTAGTGCGATTGCGACTGATTGTCAATCGCGGGGTTTTGTATCCGGGGGTGGAAGGCTCACGTAGGCGCAGCTTCTGCGGCGGCATCCTTCACCATCTTTTCGACGATCACGTAATTCGTCTTTCCCGTCCCCAGTACCGGCACGTCGTCGACCTCCACAATGCGGCGCGGCACCGCGAGATCCGGGACACCATGATTGTGAGCCCAGCCGACAAGGTCGTGGCGCGTCGCGCCTTTTTTTGTCGTCACCAGCACGATCTGCTCGCCTTTGCGCCCATCGGGCACGGAGATCGCGGCATGGGAATGGTCCGGCCACAGAGCCGATGCGATGCTTTCGACGACCGCGAGCGACACCGTTTCGCCGCCGATCTTGGCGAAGCGCTTAAGGCGGCCCTTGATCGCGATGAAACCGTCCTCGTCGATGGAGACCACATCGCCGGTGTCATGCCAGCCACCGGGCAGGGGCTCGATCACGCCCGGCCGTTCGGGCTTGATATAGCCCAGCATCACATTCGGTCCCTTGATGAACAGCCGTCCGGCATTGGGGATCCCCTCGGCGGGTTCGAGGCGCGCTTCCATGCCTTGCATCAGCCGGCCGACCGTGCCGGACCGGTTGGCGCCAAGCTGATTGGCGGCGACAACGGGCGCGGCCTCGGTGACGCCGTAACCCTCCAGCAGCTCGATCGAATATTTGTTGCGCAACAGCGCGCGCGTCTCGTCGCGCAGCCGCTCGGCGCCGCACACCGCGAGGCGGAGCGAATTGAGATCGCCCTGTTCTCCGGCGCGGGCATATTGCGAGATGAACGTGTCGGTGGAGAGCAGGATGGTGGCGCCGGACGATTTGATCCGCCGCACGATCTCGTGCGGCTGCAGGGGCGTGGGATGAAACACCGCCTTCAATCCCAGCAGCAGCGGCATCAGCGCGCCGACCGTCAGTCCGAAGCAGTGAAATGTCGGCAGCGGGTTGAA
>DATNNS010000063.1:0-5181 GCA_035601715.1 Rhizomicrobium sp. | reverse complement strand
GCAATTCTTCGGGCTGAACAATCTGTTCCAGTCGGCGGTGCCGACCTTGTCCGCGACCGGCCTGTCGGCGAGCGATGCGGGCGGCTTCGCGGCCGGCGGCACGATGAGCTTCGTGCTCAAGGGCGCGGACGGCTCCATCGCCAAGCAGGCGAGCGTCACCGTCGCCGCCGGCGACACGATCGGGACCATCGTGGGCAAGCTCAACACCGCGTTCGGCGGCGCGGCCGTCTTCTCGCTCGGCGCCGACGGTTCTCTCACCGTGACGCCATCGACGCAAAACGCGGGCGCGCAGCTCAACGTCACCGCCGACAGCACGGCGCGCGGCACCACGGGCATGAGCTTCACGCAGCTGTTCGGCGTCGGCAACCAGCAGGCCGGCGCGCTCGCTTCGAGCTTCGCGTTCAATCCCGCGGTTGCGGACAATCCCGCGCTGCTCGCCTTCGGCCAGCCGGCGATCGATGCCTCCACCACAGCGGGCGATTCGATCCTCGGCAGCGGCGATGCGAGCGGCCTGCAGGCGCTGCTCAATGTGAACAGCAGCACGCGGAGCTTCGCCAAGGCCGGTTCGCTCAGCGCGCAGACGGCGTCGCTCAGCGATTACGCCAATTCCTTTTACCAGGACGCCGCCACGCAAAGCGACGCGGTCACCACGGCCGCGACGACGCAAAGCGACCGGCTGACCGAGGCGCAGTCGCGCCAGTCCAGCGAGTCCGGCGTCAATCTCGACGAAGAACTGTCGAACATGATGATCTACCAGCAGGCCTACAGCGCCGGCGCGCGCATGCTGACCGTCGCCCAGCAGCTCTACGACACGCTGCTGCAGGTCGGCAGCTGAGAGGGGACACGATGAGCATCGACCGCGTAGCCACCAACACCCAATCCCAGGTGATGATCCAGCAGATCATGCAGGATTCCGCCGCCCTCAACACGACGCAGGCCCAGGTCGCCAGCGGCAAGGTGTCGACCACCTATGCCGGCATCGGCGACAAGACAGCGGCCCTCGAAGCCGCGCAGACCGCGTCGGACCGCACGACCGCCTATCAGGCCGCGACCACGCTCGCGCTCAACCAGACCAATCTGCAGGACAGCCAGCTGAGCTCGCTGTCCGATCTCGCCAACCAGTGGCGCCAGGATATAACGCAGGCCGTCGGCAGCGGCGACGCCTCGACGCTGATGACGCAGGCGCAGAGCGTCTATCAGCAGGCGACGCAGATCCTCAATTCGCAGGACGCCAACGGCAACTATCTTTATGGCGGCGACAACAACGACACGCCGCCGGTGAGCGCGGCGACTCTTTCCGATCTGCAGGCGCTGCCCTCCGCGGCGGCTGCGTTCGCCAACGGCAGCAAGGCAAGCTCGGTGCAGGTGGCAGACGGCCAGACCGTGCAGGTCGGCGTGCTCGCCTCCGATGCCGGCGCGCAGCTGCTGCAAAGCCTGAAGGACGTGGCCGATTTCAACGCCGGCGCGAGCGGCAATTTCGGCACCACGCTGAGCACCGCGCAGTCCACTTTCCTGTCGGGCGCGATCGGCAGCGCGACGAGCGCCGCGACCGCGGTCAACAATGTCGCTGCCGCGAACGGCGAGAATTACAGCCAGCTCCAGGATGCGAGCGCCACCCAGACATCGATGTCCACGCTCTACCAGGGCTTCGTCTCGGACATCCAGGACGTCGACATGGGCACGGCCGTGACCAATCTCAACCAGCAGCAAGTCGCGCTCCAGGCCGCGCTGCAGGTGACCGCCCAGCTCAACCAGGTCTCGCTGCTCAACTATCTGGCGCCGGCCACCAGCAGCGGTTGATAATCCGGCGTTCGCCGCCTATACGCCTGCCCATGAGCGCCGTGTTGAACAGCCTGGGCATCGCCAAGCCGCCGCGCGAGACGCGCGTGGTCGCGGCCATGTCGGGCGGCGTGGATTCGTCGGTCGTGGCGGCACTCTTGAAGCGCGAGGGCTACGACGTCGTCGGCATCACCTTGCAGCTTTACGATGCGGGCGTGGCCGCGAAGAAGAAGGGCGCGTGCTGCGCCGGCGCGGATATAAGCGACGCGCGCCGCGTCGCCGAACAGCTTTCCATCCCGCATTACGTGCTCGACTATGAATCGCGTTTCAAGAAGGCGGTGATGGACGAATTCGCCGGCGCCTATGCGCGGGGCGAGACGCCGATCCCGTGCGTCGCCTGCAATGAGAAAGTGAAGTTCGCGGACCTGCTCGACACCGCGAAAGATCTCGGCGCCGATGCGCTGGCGACCGGGCACTATGTGAGGAGCGTCATAGGCGCTGTGGGCGCGGAGCTGCACCGCGCCGCCGACCTTGCGCGCGACCAGAGCTATTTCCTGTTCCGCACCACCGCCGAGCAGCTTTCCTTCCTGCGCTTCCCGCTGGGGGCGATGGAAAAGAAAGACGTGCGCGCGGTGGCCGCCGAGCTCGGCCTCGGCGTGGCGGACAAGCCCGACAGCCAGGACATCTGCTTCGTGCCCGACGGCGATTATGCGCGTGTCGTGGCGCGGCTGCGGCCCGATGCGATGCGGCCGGGCGAGATCGTCGACCAGAGCGGCCGCGTCCTCGCGCGCCATGACGGCGTGATCCATTTCACCGTCGGCCAGCGCAAGGGATTGGGCTTGTCCGGCAATGAAGAGCCGCTGTTCGTGCTCAAGCTCGATGCCGTCCAGGCGCGCGTGATCGTCGGTCCGCGCGAGGCGCTGCGGGCGCGTTCGATCGTGTTGCGCGATGTGAACTGGCTGACGCCGGTGGACCGCGTCGTCGACTGCGCCGTCAAGGTGCGCTCGACGCGCCCGCCGGTGGCGGCGACCGTCACGCCGTTCGACGGCGGAGCGGCGGTGGAACTGCTCGGCTTCGAGGAAGCGGTCGCGCCCGGTCAGGCCTGCGTCTTCTACGACGGCACGCGCGTGCTGGGCGGCGGCACCATCGCCTCCGCGGAGCCGGCGCGCGCGGCGGCGTGAGCGCGCGGTTCCGGCACGTCCTTGTCGTCGGCGGGTCGGGCATGCTCGCCGGTTGCTGCCGCGGCCTTCTCGCAATCAGCGACCACGTCTCGGTGATGGCGCGCGACGAAGCGCGCATTCGCGCCATCGCGCCCGAAGTCATTCCGCGTGTCTGCGATTACAACGACGCCGCGGCGGTCGCCGCCGCGCTGAACGGAATCCAGTCCGACCTGATCGTCGCGTGGATTCACGGCGCCATGCCGGAGCCGCGCCGCGCGCTCGCGCAACGCGTGCGGCCCGGCGGGCGGTTCGTGCAGGTTCTGGGCAGCGCCCATGGCGACCCTTCGCATCCCGACCGCCTCGAACGCGCGAAAGCCGCGGTCGCCGGATTGTCCATTGCCTATCAGGCGGTCGTGCTGGGATTTGTCCGCGATGGCGCCGCTTCGCGCTGGCTCACCGACGACGAAATCTCGAGTGGCGTGCTGGACGCCATCGCGAGCGGCGCGCCGCTGACAATCGTTGGAACGGTCGAGCCGTGGTCGGCGCGCCCTTAGCGCGCCTTGACAGGCCCGAACCCCGCCCCTTACATCCCCCGCCTCGGACGGCAGCGTAGCTCAGTGGTAGAGCAGGGGAATCATAATCCCTTGGTCGGGGGTTCAAATCCCTCCGCTGCTACCAGCCCTTGAAACCGTGAGGCGGCGATGACCCTTCCCCTGAACCCGCCGACCATCGACGACATCCACGCCGCCGCCGGGCGCATCGCGGGCGTGGTCGAGCGCACGCCGACGCGCCACTCGACGACCCTGTCCGAGATCGCCGGCTGCGACATCTGGCTGAAATTCGAGAACCTGCAGTTCACCTCGTCCTTCAAGGAACGCGGCGCGCTGAACAAGCTGCTGTCGCTCAATGCCGAGCAACGCAAGCGCGGGATCGCGGCGATGTCGGCCGGCAACCACGCGCAGGGCGTCGCCTATCACGCCGGCCGTCTCGGCATCCCCACCACCATCGTGATGCCGGAGTTCACGCCGTTCATCAAAGTGAAGCACACCAAGGGCTTCGGCGCACATGTCATCCTGGAAGGCGCGACGCTCAGCGAGAGTTTCACCCGCGCCAACCAGATCGCGCAGAGCGAAGGCCTCGCCTTCGTCCATCCTTACGACGACCCGGCGGTGATGGCGGGCACGGGCACCATAGCACTCGAGATGCTCGCGGACGCGCCGGACATCGACACGCTGGTCGTGCCCATCGGCGGAGGCGGGTTGATCGGCGGCATCGCCATCGCCGCGAAAGCGATCAAGCCGTCGATCGAGATCTTCGGTGTCCAGACGCTCGCCTATCCGTCGATGTACGACGTGGTGAAGGGCGCCAACCTGCCCTGCTCCGGCCAGTCGATGGCCGAAGGCATCGCGGTCAAGGCGCCGGGCGAGATCACGCGCAAGGTCGTGGCCGAGCTCGTGCGCGACATCTTCCTGGTGCGCGAGGACGAGATCGAGCACGCCGTCGCGAGCCTGCTCGAGATCGAGAAGACCGTCGTCGAGGGCGCGGGCGCGGCCGGCTTCGCCGCCGTGCTCGGCAATCCCGACGTGTTCAAGGGCCGCAAGGTTGGCGTGGTGCTGTCCGGCGGCAATATCGACATGCGCCTGCTGTCGAACGTGATCCTGCGCGAGATGACGCGCGAGGGACGGCTGTTCTATGTCTCTATCGAGATCGACGACAAGCCCAGCGTGCTCGCGCGCATCGCCACGCTCATCGGCGAAGCCGGCGGCAACATCCTCGACGTCAACCACAACCGCCTGACGCTCGGCTCGTCCGCCAAGTCGGCGATGCTCGGCCTCCTCATCGAAGCCCGCGACAACGACCACGCGCGCGAGATCCGTGCGCACCTCGAAGGCGCCGGCTTCGAGATCCGAAACGATGAGCAGCGGTAGACCGCTCTTGAAATGGGCGGCGCTGTCGCTCGGCGCGGCCGTCGTGATCGGGCTGGCCGGCTTGGCCGCTTTCACCATCGCATCCGAACGGATCATCGACCGGCAGTATCCGTTGCCGGGCTCGCATGTCCGCGCCGCCACGGACGCGGTGTCCATCGCGCGCGGCGCGCGGCTCGTCTTTGCGTATGGCTGCGCCGACTGTCACGGCCCGAAGCTGCAGGGTGCCTATATCCCCAGCTTCGACATCCGCTCGCGCAACCTGACGATCCTGGCGCAAAGCCTGTCCGACGCCGATCTCGACCGCATCGTCCGTC
>DATNNS010000062.1:0-2689 GCA_035601715.1 Rhizomicrobium sp. | reverse complement strand
CTGGGTGGCCCGCATTCGCGGGCCATGACAAGTTGTTTCAGAACTTCCCCGACTGGTAATCGCGGATCGCGGCGTGGATCTGCTCGGGTGTGTTCATCACGAAGGGGCCGTATTTCGCGATGGGTTCCTTGAGCGGCTTGCCGGCGACGACGAGGAAGCGCGCGCCCTCGCCGCGCGCGGTGACGCTGAGCGTGGCGCCGTCCGACAGCACACCAACCTCGCCTTTGCGGATGGCCTCCGCGCCGACATTTGGCGCGCCTTCGAACACATACAAGAAGCCGGCATGTCCCGCCGGTAGCGGAATGTCCACGATGCCATTGGGCGCCACCGTCACATCTGCGATGAACGGCGCGATGGCCCGTTCCGGTCCCGGGCCTTTGACGCCGTTCCATTCGCCCGCGATCAGCTTCGCGCTGTTGCCGGCGCCGAGGTCGATCAGCGGAATCGCGCCGGCCGGAATGTCACGATACCACGGCTCGCGCATCTTCTCGGCCGCCGGCAAGTTGAGCCAGAGCTGGAAGCCGAACATCTGTCCGTCGGTCTGCGCCGGCATCTCGGAATGGGCGACGCCGCGGCCGGCCGTCATCCATTGCACGCCGCCGTCGGTGACGATGCCTTCACCGCCGTGATTGTCGCGGTGTTGGATGCTGCCCTTGATCATGTAGCTCACGGTCTCGAACCCGCGATGAGGATGCTCTGGGAAGCCGGCGATGTAGTCCTTCGCGTCGTCCGAGCGGAACGTGTCGAGCATCAGGATGGGGTCGAGATCGGGCAGCTGCGGCGTGCCGACCAGACGGGTGAGCTTGACGCCCGCGCCGTCCTGCGTCGGCATGCCGGGCACGCGGCGCGCGATCCGGCGGCCGGCAACGGCGGTTTTTTCTGCGGTCAGTGACATTGAGTCCTCCAATATTCGCTGCCGCAGATATGGCACGAAAACGCCGCTCTTAAAGAAGGCACACCCGTGTCACCGCTATTTCAGCGCAAACACCGCCGTGACATTGGCCGAAACCGAGAGCTGGCCGAGCAGGATCGAGGTTCCGGGCGGTGGCGGCGGCGGCGGGGGTGGCGGCGCCATTGGCGCATCCTCGAAAGCCATCGAGCGAACCATGGTGTTGCCCACAGTGATCAGCGGTCCGACGGTCGCGCCCACGGCGTTGGCCATGATGTCCGCCTTGTGCCTGGCGTTGCGCATGGCCTCAGCGCGGACCTTGTCGAGCAACTCCTCCCGGTTGCTGATCTCGAAAGTGACGTTGTTGGAGGTGTTTGCGCCGGCATTGGCGGCCGCATCGATGATCGCGCCGACCTTGGTCAGGTCGGAGACCGTCACCGTGACGCTGTTGGAGACGGCGTAGCCGGAGATCGTGTTGTAATCGATGCCGCCGTCCTTGACGCGCGGATGCTGCGGCTCGATCGAGAAGGCGGATGTCTGCAACTCGGACTGTTTCACGCCGAGAGCGCGGATCGCGCTCAACACGCCGTCCATTTTGATGTTGTTCTGCTTGAGCGCCTCGCCCACCGTCGTGCCGTCGGTCACCACGCCAAGCGTCATGCTCGCGTGATCGGGATCGGCATAGACGGTCGCCGAGCCATCGATGGTGATCGTATGGGCCAGTGAAATCGTTTGCGCCGATGCCGGCGAGGCCAGCAGCAGCGCGGTCGCCAGGATAAAGGTTCGCATGTCGTCCCCCTTTGTAAGGCGACGAGTGTGTAGAGCGATTGCGGCGAAGATGCGTCAGCGCTGCGACGCGCGCGCGGCTTTCATCTGCGCGAAATCGGCGTCCGCGTGATAGGACGAGCGCGTCAGCGGCGAGGCGGAGACCATCAGGAAGCCTTTGGCGCGCGCGATGGCTTCCAGTCCCTGGAATTCCTCGGGCGACCAGAAGCGGTCGATGGCGGCATGTTTCTTGGTCGGCTGCAGGTATTGGCCGATGGTGAGGAAATCGACGTTGGCGGCGCGCAGGTCGTCCATCACCTGCATGATCTCCTCGCGGCTTTCGCCCAGGCCCACCATCAAGCCGGATTTGGTGAAGCCGGTCGGCACGATCTCCTTGGCGCGCGCGAGCAGTTGCAGCGAGGCGAAATAGCGCGCGCCGGGTCGCACGGTGAGATAAAGCCGCGGCACGGTTTCGAGATTATGGTTGAACACATCCGGGCGCGCCGCCATCACCACCTCGAGCGCGCCGGGCTTGCGCAGGAAATCAGGCGTCAGAACTTCCACGCTCGCACCCGGCGCATGATCGCGGATGGCGCGGATGGTCCGGGCGAAATGCGCAGCACCGCCGTCGGCGAGATCGTCGCGGTCGACCGAAGTGATCACCACATGCTTGAGGCCGAGCTTGGCCACCGCCTGGCCGACATGCGCCGGCTCTTCGGGATCGAGCAGGCCTGGCAATCCGGTCTTTACGTTGCAGAAGGCGCAGGCGCGCGTGCAGGTGTCGCCCATGATCATCATGGTGGCGTGGCGATGGGTCCAGCATTCCCCGATATTCGGGCAGCCCGCCTCCTCGCACACCGTGTGCAGCCCATGCGCGCGCACGATCGCTTTGGTTTCGGCATATTCGCGGCTCACCGGCGCCTTCACCCGGATCCAGTCCGGCTTGCGCAAGACAGTGGTGTCCGGCCGGTGCGCCTTTTCCGGGTGGCGAAGCTGGGTGCGGTCGATCACGAGGGCCATAAGGCTACATATATA
>DATNNS010000061.1:0-8088 GCA_035601715.1 Rhizomicrobium sp. | reverse complement strand
CCTTGAAGATCGCCTGCATGTAGGCGGCCGCTTGCGGATTGGCATTGGTTTCGCTTGTGCCCAGCGCAAGCGCCATCGCCTTGCGCCGCCCCCAGTCGCCGAACAAGAGCAGGAACATCGCCTTGAACAGGCATCCCATCTTCTGCCGCCCGACGCCGCCGGGGCACAGCAGCACGAGCTTGCCGACGCACTCCGGCCGCGCGGTGGCGAAATCGAGCGCCATCCAGCCGCCGAGCGAAATCCCCACGACATCGGCGCGGGCGAGCGACAAGCCCGTCAGCACATCGTCGAGCCAGCGGACATAGGAGTCCGAATTCAGCGGCGGCCGCGACGGCGCGCTCAAGCCGGGCTCGCCGATCAGATCGATGGCATAGACCCGGAAATGCGCCGACCACGCCGCGACATCGCGCAGCCACATCAGCGAATTCGATCCCGAGCCGTGCAGCAGCAGGAGGGCAGGCGCCGCCGGATCGCCGCTCGCGATCACGAAGGTTTCGCCTTGAGAGGTTGGCAGGCGCAGCTGCTCGCTCGGCACCGGCCACGCGGCGAGCAATTCGCGGGTGCGCGCGATCAGCGCGTGTCCGCCGGCTTCGGTCTTGTAGATCGCGGCCATGGCTTACTCCGCGATCAGCACGGCGATGTATTTGAGCAGGTGCGCGGTTGTCTCGAGCCCGGCGGAGATGATGATCTTCAGCCGCGCGCGCTCCTCGTCATAGACGGTGTCGAGCCGCGCCGGCGCGTCGCCGTCGGGCCGCCCCTTGAGCGCCGCCAGCAGATGCGTCGTCGCCCGGTTCGCGGTCTCCGTCCCGATCGCATCGATATGCACGACGCTCGAGATTTCGACCTGCCGCTGCCGCCGCACCGGCGGGTTCTGCCCGGTGAACGCGTTCAGGTCGTCGCGCGCGATCCGATACTGCTTGCCGATCCGCGTCCCTTTGAGCCGCCCATCCTTGAGGAAATGCCGCACGGTTTTGACATGCAGCTGCAGCCGCGCGGCGACGTCTTCGACGGTGAGGAAGTCCTGGGACATGGGGGAGGCTCCGGAGTGATCCGGATAAGTACCTTAAAGTACTCTATCGGTCAATATTATATTAAAACAACGGATAATAAGGAACTTAAGAGACGGCTTTTTAGCCCAAAAACCACCTCCCCCTTGCGGGGAGGTCGAAAAAGCGAAGCTTTTTCGGGTGGGGGACGGTGCTGAAATTTCGGCACCGTCCGAATTAGGAACGAGAGGAAGGGATTAGGACACTCTGACGCTGGCGCTCTCTGCCGTCACGGCAACGCAGCCCCATTCCCCTTCGAGATAATATCGCCCTGCCGGGTCGATCTCAAAAACGTCGATATTGCCGTAGTCGATTGAGCCGTCTAGGTCGCGGACAGGCTTGAAGCTGCGCGCCGTCCAATCGACGGCGATCACTCCCTCAAAGACCAGCAAGCCGTTCCGGTAGCAGTGTTGTTCGGATGGCTTAGGAGCAGAATAGAGCGCGTGCTTTGAGGTCAGAACAAGCAAGAGCGAGAACGCGAGCCTCGAAGGCTCGCTCTCGTCTACCGATAGCAAGTAACTATCCTCCAGATAGTAACCATCAAAGCGCGGGTCGCCGTCGTATTTCACTTGTCACCATCAATTACCGTGAACCGGCCCATTTTTACGCCCTTCCGGCTGACTTGGCACGGTCCCGTTCAAAGCCGCTTCCACAAGTTCGCTGATCGTCCAGACCTGATCCGTCGCCCGCAGGTGCATCGCAGGCGTGATCCGCACCGAAGGCTGGCATGAAGGAAGATGTTTTCTCGCTAATTCTTGGCCAACAGATGCTGGCTGTCGTAAGATTTCAGCTCGGCTCGGCGCTATTCCTAATGGGATTATTCCCTTTGGTAACGGTTTTTATCTGGTCGCGGCTGAGTTTGCGGTCGAGGCGAAATTCGAATTGAGCCGTTATTGCGAATCACGGAGCGGTGATGGTCCGTAGTGTGGGCCAAGCTCGAAATTTCAGCACCGTCCCCCCACCCGAAAAATCCATCGCTGCGCTCGGATTTATCGACCTCCCCGCAAGGGGGAGGTGGGTTAGATCGGTTTCACCAGCACGTGCTTCTTCTTGCCGCTGGAGAGCTTGATCGTGCCGCTCGCGGCGACGGTGGCTGTGGGATCGCTCACCGCGACGTCGTTGATCTTCAGGCCGTTGTTGGCGATCAGCTTGCGCGCTTCGCTGTTCGACGCGGTGAGGCCGCAGCGCACCGCCAGCGACAGCACGCCGATGGGGAATTCGCCGCGCGGGATTTCGATCGTCGGCAAGCCCGCGGCACTTTCACCTTCTTCAAACGTGCGCCGCGACGTCTCCGCCGCCGCATCGGCGGCCTGGCGGCCGTGCACGATGGCGGTCGCTTCCGTCGCAAGCACCTTCTTCGCCTCGTTCAGCTCCGCGCCCTGCAGGCTTTCCAGGTTCGCGATTTCCGCCAGCGGCAGATCGGTGAAGAAGCGCAGGAAGCGGCCGATGTCGCCGTCCTCGGTGTTGCGCCAGAATTGCCAGTAGTCATAGGGGCTCAGCATGTCGGCGTTGAGCCAAACCGCGCCGGAAACCGACTTGCCCATCTTGGCGCCGGACGACGTGGTGATCAGCGGCGTGGAGAGCCCGAACAGTTGCTGGTTCTCGACGCGGCGGCCGAGATCGATGCCGCTGATCACATTGCCCCACTGGTCCGAGCCGCAGGATTGCAGGCGGCAGCCATAGCGCTTGTAGAGCTCCACGAAATCATAGGCCTGGCAGACCATGTAGTTGAACTCGAGGAATGACAGCGCCTGCTCGCGCTCGAGCCGGATCTTGACGCTCTCCATCGTCAGCATGCGGTTGACGGAGAAATGCCGGCCGATGTCGCGCAGGAACGGGATGTATTCGAGCTTGTCGAGCCATTCGGCATTGTCGATCATGATCGCGTCGGACGGCCCGTCGCCGAATTTCAAGAGATGGCTGATGCCGGCGACCATGCTTTTCTTGTTGGCGTCGATCTGCTCGGCTGTCAGCAGCTTGCGCACGTCGTCCTTGCCGCTGGGATCGCCGAGCTTTGTGGTGCCGCCGCCCATCAAGAGGATCGGGCGATGCCCCGCCTGCTGCAGCCGGCGCAGGGTCATCAGCTGCACCAGATTGCCGATATGCATCGACGACGCCGTGCAGTCGAAGCCGATATAGGCCGTGACGCGCTCGCGGCCGAACAGCGCGTCAAGATCGTCGGGCGCCGAGCAGTCGTAATAGGCGCCGCGCTCCACGAAGGTGCGCAGGAATTCGGAACGGAATGCGGGCGCGGAAGGCATGATATACAGGTCCTGAAACGGGCCGGGTGTGTAACACGAATGGCGGAAATCGAGAAAATCATCGGGCTGATGAGCGGCACCTCGCTCGACGGCATCGACGCCGCGCTGGTCGAGACCGATGGCGAGGACGTGGCGGTCCCCGGCGCCACGCTGGCCGTGCCCTACGACGCCGCGACGCGGGCCATGCTGCGCACCGCGCTGGACGAGGCGCGCGACGTGGCGGCCGGCCAGCCGGTGCCGTGGTCGATTCGCGATGCCGAACAGAGGCTCACGCAGGCGCATGCCGAGGTTGTGAAGGCGCTGCTCCAGAAGGCGGGGCTCGCCGCGCGCGACGTGGCCCTGATCGGCTTCCACGGCCAGACCATCCTGCATCGTCCGGCGCAGCATTGGACCTGGCAGATCGGCGACGGCGCGTTGCTGGCGCGGCTCACCGGTATCGATGTCGTCAACGACTTCCGCTCCGCCGACGTGAAAGCGGGCGGGCAGGGTGCGCCGCTGGTGCCGCTGTATCACGCGGCGCTGGTGCGCGAGGCCGCCAGGTTCGCCAAGCCCGTCGTGCTGGTCAATATCGGCGGCGTCGCGAACGTTACCTATGTCGGCGAGAACGAGATCCTTGCTTTCGACACCGGCCCCGGCAATGCGCCGATCGACGACTGGGCGATGGCGCATACGAAAAGACCGGTCGATGAAGACGGTTCGCTCGCGCGCAAGGGCAAGGTGAATCACGCGGTGCTGGAAAAGATGCTGGCGCACGAATTCTTCGACGTGACGCCGCCCAAATCGCTCGACCGTCTGGATTTCACCGCCGACGCGGTGCGCGGCCTGTCGCCGGAAGACGGCGCCGCCACGCTCACCGCTTTCACCGCCGCTTCGCTCGCCCGCGCCCGCGAGCATTTTCCGGAAATGCCCAACACCTGGATCGTCTGCGGCGGCGGCCGGCACAATCCCGTGCTGATGGCAGAGTTGCGCGCGCGGGTGAACGCGCCGGTGCTCAGCGCCGAGGACGCCGGCTGGCGCGGCGATTTCATCGAGGCCGAAGCGTTCGCCTATCTCGCCGCCCGCTCCGTCAAAGGCCTGCCGCTAAGCCTGCCGACGACGACAGGCGTGCGCGAGCCGATGACGGGGGGGAAGTTGCATCGGGCGGGAAGCTGACGCTGCCTTACGGGGTGACGCCATACTTCGCGTAGGTCGCGGCAATCTTCGGCTCGATCGCCTCCGCCGCCGCGATGTCGGAATCGCCGCCTGCCGTGTCGCCCGTTTTTCGTTTCGCGACTCCGCGCATGAAGAGTGACGACGCTGCCTTGGGATTCACGGCCAGAGCCGACGTGTAGGCGGCAATGGAATCGGCCAGATGGCCGAGCCGGTATTGGATGAACCCGACGCTGTCGAGGGTATTGGCGTTGCCCGGGCGCAGCTTGAGCGATCGGTCGCAATCGGCGGCCGCCGCGGCAAGGTCCGTTCCTTCGAGCGCGCCCCACCAGCAACGGCTTGCCAGAATATGCGGATCGTCCGGTTTCAGGCTGAGCGCCGTCGTGTCGTCGGCGGCGGCCTTGGCATAATCGCCGCTGCCGCCATAAAAATCGCCGCGCCCTTCGTACATTCCCGGGTCACGCGGATTGATCGCAATCGCCGTGTCGAAATCCGCAATGGCGTCCGCGAGATCACCCTTATGCCGATAAACGTTCGCCCGCGCGAAAATCGGTCGGACGAATTTCGGCGCAAGCTTGATGGATTGCGTGAGGTCGGCAAGCGCCAGATCGTCCTCACCATTGGCCGCATATTCTACGCCACGGTCGAAATACGGGCGGGCGTCATCGGGGGCTTCCCGGATCGCCTCTGCGTAATCGGTCATGGCGTCCTCTCTTTGCCCGGTTTCGCTCTCCGCGATCCCGCGCATCAGAGGCGGCAGGGTTCGGCCGGAGTCGGCTTTGAGCCCGGCCGCGTAGTCCGCGACGGCCAATTCATGTTTGCCCTGGTCGTCATAGAATTCCGCGCGCGACATCAGGGTCATGGGATCGTCCGGCGTGATCTGCAGGCCTTGCGTCAAATCCGCGATCGCGCCGTCGAGGTCGCCCATCACGACATGGGTCTGGGCAAGAGCGATGCGATTTGACGGATCGCTGGGGTTGAGCCGGATCGCCTGTGTGAAATCCGCGACCGCGCGGTCATATTGGCGCTTATTGCGAAAGTATTCTCCGCGAATGCGCAGGGGCGTCGCGTTGTCGGGCGCATTGGCAATCGCGCTGTTGTAATCGGCGAGGGCGAGATCGTCCTGTCCTGTTTGCTGGAAGGCATCGCCGCGATTGACATAGGCCTGCCACATGTTCGGGTCGAATTTGATGGCGCTGTTGAAGGCGGCGATCGCGTGCGAGAAATCTTTCTTCTGCAGATAGGCGATGCCGAGATTCACCAATATGCCTATTTCGCCAACGCGCGGAACAAGTGCGGCCTGGAGGGCGATCGTGCAATCGGCTATGCGCTCATCAGGCGATAGCTTCATGTTGGTGCAACGATCGTAGTTCTCCATCCGTCCGGGTTCCGGACCGGACGCGAAAGCCGGAAAGCCGGCGAGCGCGACTGTCGCAGCGATCAGAATCGTTCGATTGACAGAGCGCATCGGCCGACCTCATTTTTCGAGCGCGCGGAAGGCGCAGTATTCTACCGCCCTTCTCTCGGGCCGCTCATCATCTTCGACGCGTATTCCTTCACCGCTTCCACCACATCGGCTTCGTGCTTGTCGAAGAAATGGTTGGCGCCTTCGATCTTGTCGTAGGTGATCTTGATGCCCTTCTGCGCCGAGAGCCGGTCGACCAGCTTCTGCACATCGGCCTCGGGCACGACCTGGTCCTTGGTGCCGTGCACCATCAGGCCCGACGCCGGGCAGGGCGCCAGGAAGTTGAAATCGTACATGCTGGCGGGCGGCGCGATGGAGATGAAGCCGGTGATCTCCGGCCGGCGCATCAGAAGCTGCATGCCGATCCAGGCGCCGAACGAAATCCCGCACACCCACACGAACGACGGATTGGGATAGAGCGTGTTCATCCAGTCGAGCACAGCGGCGGCGTCCGACAATTCGCCCGAGCCGGAATCGAATGTGCCCTGGCTGCGCCCCACGCCGCGGAAGTTGAACCGCACGGTGGTGCAGCCCAGCCCGTGGAACATGTGGAAGAGATCGTAGACCAGCGGATTGTTCATCGTGCCGCCGAACTGCGGATGGGGGTGCAGCACCAGCGCCATGGGCGCGCCGGGCGCTTTCTGGCGCTGGTAGCGGACTTCGATTCGCCCGGCGGGGCCGGGAAGGATGATGTCAGGCATGGGCCTCTATTCCGTCGAAATAGTGGGAATTGAGACTATCGGCCACACCCGATAATCCGTTCCGAATCAATGGCTTGGGAATTGACGGGCAGGCCTGCGCGCCGAATTCTTGACCATGGGGCTCGGGAAATCTATATGCAGCGCAGTAGAAAGCCATGTGCGCCTTGGTTTGGGGCTGCCTCTGTTACCACGGAGCGCCCCCCGAAAAGCAAGCAAAACGCACACTGCCAAGCGGGAGATTTCCATGAGGCTCAGCACCAAAGGCCGCTATGCCGTGATGGCGATGGCCGATCTGGCGGGTCATGAAGGCGCCAAGCGGCCGGTTTCGCTGGCCGAGATCGCCAAGCGCCAGGAGATTTCGCTGTCCTATCTCGAGCAGTTGTTCGCCAAGCTGCGCCGCGGCGGGCTGGTGACCAGCGTGCGCGGTCCCGGCGGCGGCTATCGCTTGAGCCGCGCCTCGGCCGAGGTCCGCATCGCCGACATCATCATGGCGGTGGACGAGCCGATCACCGCGACGCGCTGCCGCCCGGGAAGTCCCAAGGGCTGCACCGGCACGACCAGCCGCTGTCTGACCCACGATCTGTGGGAAGAGCTCGGCCGCCAGATCCATGTGTTCCTGTCGTCCGTGTCGCTGGCCGACGTGGTGGAGAAGCGCGTGCTCGGGCGCACACGGCCTTGCGAGGTGAAACCGGGCGAGGTCAAGCCGGACGCCGAACGCGAAGCGGCCTGATCCGCGCGATGATCTATCTCGACCACAATGCGACGTCGCCGTTGCGCCCCGAGGCGCGCGAGGCGGTGCTGCGCGCGCTCGATATCGCGGGCAATCCGTCGTCGGTGCACGGCGCGGGCCGCGCGGCGCGCGCGATGGTCGAACAGGCGCGCGAGCAGGTCGCGGCGTTTGCCGGCGCGCGGCCGGACAACGTGATCTTCACCAGCGGCGGCGCGGAAGCCAATGCGCTCGCGCTGCGCGGCGCGATCGCCGGCGCGCTCGAAGCCGAGGACCGCATCACAAGACTGTTCGTCGTTGCCACCGCCCATGACAGCGTGCGCGCCGTGGCCGCATCGCTGGCGGAGACCGTGGCCGGACTGAAGCTCAGCGAAATCCCCGTCGACGGCAACGGCCGCATCGATCCGGCGGTCTTCCGCTCGCTCCTGATGAACGGCAAGGGCCGCGCGCTGGTCTCGCTGCTCTTCGCCAACAACGAAACCGGCGTGATCGAGGATATCGCCAAACTCGCCGCCCTGTTGCGCAAGGAAACGGGTGAAGGCGCGCTGCTGCATGTCGATGCGGTGTCCGCCGGCTACAGTCCGATCCGCTTCTCCGCCTGGGGTGCGGATTACCTGTCGCTCTCCGCCCACAAGATCGGCGGCCCGCAAGGCGTGGGCGCTCTGGTCGCGAAGGAAGACGCACCGCTCGCGGCCTTGTTCGACGGCGTCCAGGAAAAGCGCCGCCGCGCGGGCACCGA
>DATNNS010000060.1:0-6680 GCA_035601715.1 Rhizomicrobium sp. | reverse complement strand
AGATAATGCGACGTCGCGATCGGCGCGGGCGTGCTGATCTCTATATCGTCGATGTCGACAAGGCGCACGATGTCCTTGCCCACCGTCGCATACTCGCCGGCATTGATGAACCGCGCCGCGACGCGGCCGGGAAACGGCGCGCGGATGTCGCAATGATCGAGCTGATATTTCGTCTTGGCCAGTTCGGCCACCGCCTGGTTGAGCTGCGCCTTGTCGCTGTCGCGCGTCGAGACCGCTTCGTCGCGCGTGCTCGTCGCGACCGCGTTGGAGCGGGCCAGCTTCATCATGCGCATCGCCTGCAGGTCGTCGAACCGCACGACGGCCTTCAGATGCGCGACATTGGCGGCATCGGACTGGTCCTGCATGGTGAGCAGATTGTTGTCGAGCTTGGCCAGGATGTCGTTCTGCTTCACCACGTCGCCGACATTGGCGACCCACGTCACGTTGCCCTCGACCTGGGCGCCAATATGGGAATCGTTGCGCGCCACGACGGTCCCCGGCATCGCGATGGTCGGCGCCATCTTGACGATCTTCGCCGCCACCACCGTGACCGGTGTGACCGGCGCGGCGGACTGCGCCGACGCCCATGGGCCGGCGGCACAGATCGCAAGGGAGAGAAGCGCCACGAAGCCGCTTCGTTGCAATGTCATGCCGTAGCCTCGGCGGCTGTTTCGGGCGGCGCGTCAGGCGTGCGTTTCGGGCTCTGCCGCACGGGATATTGGCTTTCGCCCAGCCGCAACATGGCAGGCATCAGGAACACCGTAAAGACGTGGCTGACCAGCAATCCCCCCACGACCACGGCACCCA
The DNA here is from genome assembly GCA_035601715.1 of Rhizomicrobium sp. Taxonomy (GTDB): domain Bacteria; phylum Pseudomonadota; class Alphaproteobacteria; order Micropepsales; family Micropepsaceae; genus Rhizomicrobium. The sequence goes on along the minus strand of DATNNS010000060.1, from coordinate 5,873 downwards.
GCCCGCGATAGATTTCCGAACCCGTCCCCGGAATGAAGACCAGCGGCAGGATGCCGGCCAGCGCCGTCAGCGTGCTGGAGAAGATCGGCCGCAGTCGCGTCTCGAGGCTCGAGCGTACCGCGGCGACGCGCGACATGCCTTCGGCCTCCGCCTCGCGGGTGCGCGCGACCAGCAGGATGGTGTTGTTGACGACAAGACCCAGCACCACGATGAAGCCGATCATCGTCAGCAGATCCAGCGGCTGGAACACGAACAGGCCCAGAATGCGCAGCGCGATGACGCCGCCGACAGTGCCGAGCGGCAGGCCGATCAGCGCGATAGCGGCATCGCGCAATGACTTGAACAGCACCGCCATGATCGCGAAGAGGATCAGCACCGCAAGCATGAAGTTCGACGCCATCGCCCACAGCGCATCGTCCAGGTGATCGGCCGCCGCGCCATAGGTCACGCTGCCGCCCGGAAGCGCCGCGCGGATCTGCGGCTCGATCTTCTTGCGGATCGTCTTGAGCGCATCGCCGAGCGCGAGACCCTGTGGCGGCTGGAAGTTCAGCGCGTAGGCCTGCTGGCCGTTCAGCGTGTAGACGCCGCTCGGCGCGAGCGTGCGTTCGGCCGTCACCAGATTGCCGAACGGGATCGGACCGCCAGATGGCGTGGCCAGCGGCGTGTTCTGCAACGCTTCCGGCGAATCCAGCGGTTGCGATTTGAGGATCAGGTAAAGCTGCTCGCCGTCGTCAAAGCGCTGGCCGATATAAAGCCCCTCGCCCAAGGCCTGCACGAGGTTCTCGACGTCCACCCGGCTCCAGCCGGCTTCGGCGATGGCGCGGTCGTTGGGCCGCAATTCGATCTGCGGCTCGTCATAGTCGAGCGAAGGTTGGGTGTCGACGACCGCGTCTGGAAACCGCGCCGTGAGCAGGGCGAAGCCCTTGCGCGCCGCCTCGCGCATCGCGCCGAGATCGGAGGACTGGATGTCGATCGAAACGCCGCCGCCTTCGTCGAAGCCGCCGAACAGGCTACCCTCGCCCACCGAGCTCGCCGTGTAGGGAAGCCCTTTCACGATGTCGTGGCGCAGCAGATCTTCCATGTCCGTCATGTCGCCGGTGTGTTCGGTCCACACGCTCATGTCGATATAGCCGGGCGTGTCGAGCTTCACATACCAGTCGCTGATCTGCGGATCCTTGTCGCCCGACAGATAAGGCGCCAGGCGCTGGATCAGCGGCCGCGCCAGCTCGCGGTCCGCGAAGCCCACCGTCGCGCCCGGCGGGTACTGGAATGAGACGTTGATCACGCCGCGCCGCACCTCGGGCAGATAGTGCACGCTGGGCAGGAACAGCCAGGTGCAGAACAGCGAGCCGCCGATCAGGCCCGCGATCCACAAGCGGCGTTCGCGCGGCGTATCGGTCATCGACATCACCCGGTCGGTGATCTGGCCCCAGATGCCGCTCAGTTCATGCACGCGGAACTTCGTGCGCATGAACAGCGTGGAGGCAACCGGCACCACGGTGATCGCGACGATCAGCGAGACGAACACCGCGAACGCGATGGTCAGCGCGAAATCCGCGAACAGCTGGCCTTCGACATCCTTGAGGAAGATCACCGGCAGGAAGATCGCGACATTGGTCGCCGTGGAGGCGAGCAGCGCGTGCCAGACCTGATGGGTGCCCAGATGCGCGCTCTCCTCGGCGGAGTTTCCGGCCTCCCGCAGACGCAGGATGTTCTCGATCACGACGATGGCGGCATCCAGCACCATGCCGCTGGCGACGGCCAGTCCCGTCAGCGACACCACGTTGAGGCTGCGCCCGGCGAGCTGCAGCAGGATGATGACCGCGAGCAGGCATATCGGAATCGCCGACGACACGATCAGCGTCGCGTGCCATTCGCGCATGAAGAAGAACAGCACGCCGACGGCGAGCGCGATGCCCAGCAGCAGATCGAACGTGAGGAAGCCGATCGCCTGATGGATGAACGGCGTCGGGTCGGCGACATATTGCAGCGTGATGTTCTGCTCTTTCGCCGCCCCCGCATTGATGTCCGCGAGTTCGGCTTTGACCGCTTTCGCCGTCGCCAGCACGTTGGCGCCCGAGGCGCGGAACACGTTGATCTCCAGCGCGGGCTGGCCGTTGTGATAGGCGAATCCCTGCCGCTTGGCCTGCCCGATCTGCACATCCGCGATGTCCCCCAGCAGCACCGGATTGCCCGAGCGCCAGTCCAGGATCGTCTGCTTCAATTCGTCGAGCGAATAGCGGCCGCGGAACGAGACGCCGAATTTCTGATGGCCGGCATCGATGACCCCACCGGAAATGTCGTCCGAGGCGCCGATCTGGAATGCGATCTTGGGGATCTGGATGTTGAGCTGGGCGGCGCGCATCGGATCGAACACGATCTGCAATTCGTCGGTCGTATCGATGCCGGTGAACTGCACGCTGCCGACGCCGGAGATCGCCTGAAGCCGGGGCGCCACCACGTCGCGGATGAATCTTTCGTAAGACCCGATGTCGTTGGTATTGCCGGGCTGCTTCTGCAGGAAGATGGAAAGCAGCGCCGCGCTTGGATCCTGGCTGTTGGCGAGCTGGGCCAGCGGTTTCTGCGCGTCCTGCGGCAGGGTCGGGATGCGGTTCAGCCGGCCGACGACATCGACCAGCGTGGCGTTCATGTCGGTGCCGAGCGCGAATGACAGGTTGATATAGGCCCCGCCGAAGCTGGCGTGGCCCTCCATCTGCTGCAGGCCCGCAATGCCCTGCAGCACCTGCTCTTCCGGCTCGATGATCTGGGCCTCGACCTCGCGCGGCGTCTGGGCCCGCCACTCGGTCTGGATGCCGATCTGGGGCCGGTCGATCTCGGGGAAAAGCTGGATCGGCAGCGCGTAGAGCGCGAGCAGTCCGAACAGCACGGTCACGGCAACGGCCGCGCCGATGACCGCCGGGCTCTTGATGCTCTGCCGGGTGAGCGCGCGCATGATTCCTTCCGAAGCGAGCGCCCATTTAACCGGTATCTTTACAAAAACGCCACACGGGAAGCCAGCGCGCCGCTCTCAGGGCGACGAACTCTCCTGGGCCAGCTTGTCCGCCGCCACGAAGCGAAACCCGCGCTGCTGGATGCCGGTCACGATCTTGTCGAGGTCGCGCATCGCGCGGTCCGCGTCGGGACCTTCGAGGAAGAACGGGTGGAAGAAGAACGAGGCAAAGCCACCGCGCACCGCCTTGGCGTAATCCGCATTGAGCAGGATATCGTCGGCCGATTCCACCGGCGCGGTATATTGCAGGTCGCCGAGGTTCTCCGGCAGCACCATCTCGTTGTAGTAGTCGCGGCGGATCACATAGGGAAAGAACTGCGTGTTCCAGCTCTCCGCGATCGCTTTGCCGCCGAGCCGCCCCTGGTCGTCGGAGTAATAAGTGATCTGCTGATAGCTCACCGGGTAGACATGGGCGATGGCGCGATAGGCCAGCGGCGAGGCTTCGTAATGCGGGACCTCGAATGCAAAGGGATCGAGCCCGGCATGCCTGATCAGCGCCTGCCCTTCGCTGACACGGGCCATGACAACCGCTTCGTTCTCCAGCGCCGGGATCGGACGCATGTTGCGCTTGTCCCAGAATTCGTAGTCGTCGCCCGAGACGGCGGAGTTGGGATTGCGCATCGTGCCATATTGATGGGTCGTTCCATGCTGCACGATGGCGCCGCCGCGCTCCACGGCGCGCTTGAGCGCCGCGACCAGCCCGGCGGCGCGCGGATCGGCGAGCGTCACATCCTGCGGCGTGTCCCAGGAGCGGCCGAACGGATCCTTGTAGTGCGGGATCAACGCGATGGAGAACGGAATCTTGCGCTGCGCAAAATAGGCGCTCAGCCGGTCGATAGCCTGCGGCTGCGTCAGCGGATGCACGTCCTCGAGCCGCACCAGCGCGCGATAGCCCTCCGGCCCGGGCGCTTCGCCCAGCATGTCGTAAAGCAGATCCGCCAACACCAGATAGCGGTCGCGCGCGCCGATATAGGAAAAGGGCAAGTCCGCGACGTACCAGAACGCGCCGGCGTGGGTGACGTAGGGCGCCTGTTCGCCGCTATGCGTATCGACAATGGTGGCCGGGACCTGCGCGCGCCTGGGATCGTCGATCCGCAACACGCCCAGCGCCGGTTCGGCGTCGTCGCCATGATATTTGACGAACTTGAATCCTTTGTAGCGGATCGTGTCGAAGAAGAATTGCGACTTGCCGTCGAAGCCGCGATAGGCGGTGAAGGAAACGCCCAGCGCCGGTCCGGCCGCGGCGAGAAACTGATCGACGCCGTAGCGCAGCCACACTGTCGTGCCGCTGCGCGCCGCCATGGCATGCAGCAATGCCGGGGCGATCCTGTGGTCCGGCATGAAGCCGACGAAGAACAGCGCATCCGCCGCCTTCGCTTCGGCGGGCGTGCAGGCATCGGCGTCCTCGATCGCGACATCGACCGGGAAATGGCCGATCAGGTTGCGCAGGAAAATCGCATAGAGCCGCCCGACATTGCCGTCTTCATCGCTCGCGCTGTGGGTATAGAGTATCAGCGCGGTCCTGGCCGGCGCGGCCGCGGCGGGTGTCGCCAACACAAGCGCGCAGACGACAAGAACGCCACGCAGCAGGCGGGATACGCGCATCGCCCTAGCGGTCAAACGTGATCCCCGCGACGAATGCGCCGCTGTCTTTCCCGAGACCATCGCTCGCAAGCGGATAGCGGTACTGCATGGTGAGCTCCGCGGCGCAGAGCGGACCTTCATAGCGGTCGGCGCAGAACCAGTGGCGCACCGCGAAGCCGCCGCCCGCTTCCAGCAGATAGCTGTGCACGCCGTTGCCGTACTCCGCCTGGCCGGCGACGACCGCATGCGGAATCAGGGCCCACAGATCGCCGACATTATAGGCGCGTCCGAACCGCGCCTCGGCCGTGGCCGAGAACAGTTGCGGGCCGTCCAGCAGATAGGTGGCGTCGGATTCGAGCCGGAAATAGTTCCAGGATTTGGCCGTCGGATTCCAGTCGGTTCCGTTGCCCGCGGAATAGCCCGCGTTCACGAACCAGGCATCGTCGGCATTGCTGCCGAGCTTGATATAGCGGCCGAACGACAGCGACAGGTCGGCCTCCTCGAATGGTTTCCAGCGCACGCCGATCGCGCCCTGCGTGGAACGGGAATCCGGGACGGCCTCGCCGTTCTTGAACGACATGAACGTGCCCGCGAACAGCGACAGGTCGTCGGAGCGCGTGATGCCGTAAGGCGTCTGCCAGTCCAGCTCCGCGCCCAGCCCGCTCTGCAGCAGGCTGGCGCCCGTCAACAGCGGCGTGGTGACGACGTGATCGGAGCGATAGTTGAAATAGGCGGAGAACGAGAAGTCGCGGTCGATCTCCTGTACCTGCTGGCGAACGTCCCACAACTCCTGCTCGATCTGTTGGCGGCTGGCCGGATCGGCGTCGGCTTGCGCCTCTTTCGCATCGATGCCTTCGCGGAACTTCGCTACCGCCTCCTTCTTGTGCCCGGCATCGACCAGCGCATAGCCCCAGTCCTCGACATATTCGCGATGCTTGCCGTCGGCGCGCGCCGCCGCATCGAACAGTGTCGTCGCATCGGCGAAGCGATGGGCATCGTAATAGGCATAGGCGAGCGCGAGATCGGTGGTGGCGTCGTCGGGACTCTGCTTGTGGGCCGCCTCGAGATCGGCCACCGCGTCCTGCGTGCGGCCGAGCTTGGTCAGCACGCCGGCACGGTCTACCCGCCGATAGTCGGCGTCTTCGAGCGCGATCGCGCGGTTGATCGCATCGAGCGCGGCTTGCGGATCGCTTTCGGCGAGGCGTTCGGATTTCTCGGTCCAGTATTCGGCTTGCAGCGACGGCGTCAGCGCGCCTGGATCGATGCTGGCGAGCATCTG
>DATNNS010000059.1:0-2024 GCA_035601715.1 Rhizomicrobium sp. | reverse complement strand
GGAGACAAGAATGTCGGGCGCCGTGGCCGCGAGGCTCGCCAGTCCTTCCGGCGAATTCGGAGCGGCGGCATCCACGACAGTGTCGGAATAGTTCGTGACCGCGTCGCGCCAGCTCCGCTCCAGCCCAAGCCCGCGCCAGCGTTGCGGCAGCGGCATGGGCAATCTCGGCTGCAGATGCGCCATCGCGCCTTGCGCGCCGAGCAGCTTTGCCGCGACGTAAGCATTGCTCCATCCCGGAAAGCCGACGTCGCTGCGATCCGGGACGAACAGCGCGGTGGAAAAGCGCAGGCCCCCCGCTTCGCGATAGGCCGCGATCAGCGCGCCGCCGAACTGGTTGGCGGCTGTCGTCATCAGCACGACGTTCATCACAGATACTCGGCGAAATCCGCCGAGATGTAGCCGAGCCGCTTGACGAAATCGACATAACGCTTGAGCAGCACCAGATTTTCCGGCCCCATCTTGGTGCGGAAATTCCCCGTCATGCCGGCGGTGAGCTGCAGCTTGTCCGGGTCGGCGACTTCCGACGGGTGGCAATAGAACACGAGCAGCGGCGATTGCAGCGACACCGCGCGCGTCGCCGCCGCGAGCACCTCGAAGCCCAGAATGCGCAACGCCGCCAGATTGATCGGCACGACGGACGCCGAAGGCGGCACTTCCAGCACCGGGCTGTCGCCGCGCCGCCCCAGATGCGCGCGGCTTGGGTGATAGGCCGTCAGCGGCGCGAAGAAATAGCGCGTGCTGTTGACCTGTCCGCGCCCCATGTCGAAGCGCCGCGCCGGCACCGAGGAGTCGACGCGATAGCCGAGCTCTTCGAGGAGGCCCAATGTGGTTTCGCACACCGCGAGGTTGGGCGCGCGGAAGCAGAGCGGGCGCTGGCCGGCGGCCTTTTCCACCGCGTCGGTGGAGCGCTTGAGCCAGTCGCGCTGTTCGTCGCGCGAGCCGGTCTTGAAGCTCTCGTCTTCCTTCATCAGATGTTCCCAGCCATGGGTGCCGAGCGCATAGCCGCGCGCGACGCCCTCGCGCACGAGGGCGGGCTGGGTGACGGCGAACATGCCGGTGACGAAGCTGGTGGCCTTCAGCGCGTTGTCGCGGCAGAAGTCATAGAGATAGCTGAGCCCGCTTTCCGAGCCCGGGTGATAGTCGACATCGATCGAGAAATAGAAGCGACGTCCGGCTGCCACGTGAAGACCTTTGGTGCGACGGGCGACTTCTATAGCAGCCGCGGCCGCCGCGCCAAGCCGGTCCTCAACGCCGCCGCGCCATCAGGACGATGACGAGGCCCACGGCCGCCAGACCCGCGCCGTAATAGGTCCAGTGCATGTCGCCGACCATGAAGCTCGGCGCCATGCCGGCGGGATGCCAGGTAATGTAGCCAAGGCCCTGGCCGATCCAGACAAGGCCCATCAGGAAGGCGAGTACGCCGACGATCATCAGAAGTGTGCGCATGGTTTCCCCCAGCGGTGTGCGGCTCGCACTATAGCATCATTTGGCGGGTTTGGGACGCCGCTCGGCGCCCTGGCGCTCCAGCATCCAGCCCGGATATTCCGGCGGCAGCGCGCTGACCGCGTCGAGTTTTGACACTTCCTCGGCTGTGAGTTGCAGACCGGCGGCCGCCAGATTGTCGTCGAGCTGCTCCATGGTCTTGGCGCCGATGATGATGGTGGTGACGAAGGGCTTGGCCAGGATCCAAGCCAGCGCCACGCGCGCCACCGTCACGCCGTGCCTGTCGCCGACTTCGCGCATCGCTTCGATGCATTTCCAGGCGCGGTCCTTGTCGACCGGCGGGAAATCGAACGCGGCGCGCCGCGCGCCTTCCGGCCCGTTGCTGCCGGGACCGAACTTGCCCGAGAGCAAGCCGCCGGCGAGCGGGCTCCAGACCATCAGGCCGATCTTCTGGTCCTCGAGCAGCGGTACGATCTCGCGCTCGAGATCGCGCCCGGCGATGGAGTAATAGGCCTGCAGCGTCTCGAAGCGGGCGAGGCCGCGCTCGCGCGCGATGCCCTGCGCCTTCATGATCTTCCAGG
>DATNNS010000058.1:0-6397 GCA_035601715.1 Rhizomicrobium sp. | reverse complement strand
AACGAGCTCGCCGCGATCGTCGATCCCGCCGAACGCAAAGTGAAATTCGACAAGATGGTCGCCCAGATGTACGAGCGCGGCAAAGCGATCAGCGCGGCGACCCTGTTCGAATTCGACGAAGTGATCGACCCGGCGGAAACGCGAAAGTGGATCATGGCCGGCCTGCGCGCCGTACCTGCGCCGCCGAAACGGACGGGAAAGAAGCTGCCGTGGATCGATGCGTGGTGATCAGGGCATGAACGCGTAGGCGATCGTGTGCCAGATCCCGTGCGCGATGGGCGCGAACACTTTCAGGACCGTCTTTCCAGCGACAAGATCGAGCGCTGTCCAGGCCACGAATAGCATCAAGGCGAGCTTCATGGTCCATCACGGTCGGATTCAACGAAAAATGTAATCGATTGCTGCCGGTTTTCGAATGCAATTCGCGGACGATGGTTAAGCAGCGGTAATCACATCGCGTTCTCCCAATCCAGCGCCGCATACGGCGTGCCGGAAAGGCCGCCGTCGACGGGGAGCACCGTCGCGGTGACGTAACTCGACGCCCGGCTGCAATAGAAGATCGCGGCCCCGATCATGTCGTCGTCGATGCCGATGCGGCCGCGCGGGACGCCGGCGACCATCGCGTCGCGCGACACCGCCAGCACCGGCGCCAGCATCTTGGTCTCGAACGGGCCGGGCGCGATGGCATTCACATTGATGTTGTCCTTCGCCAGATGCTTGGCGAGGTTGCGCGTCAGGTGATGCACGGCCGCCTTGCTGGCGGAATAGGCATAGCTCTCCAGCGACGGCGCGAGGATTCCGTCGATCGAGCCGATGTTGACGATGCGCGCCGGATCGTCCGCCGTACCCGCGGCTTTCAGCAGCGGATAGAGCGCCTGGCTGAGCAGGAAGGTGGCCTTCAGATTGATGGCCATCAGCTTGTCCCAGCCCTTCTCGGAATATTTCTCGAACGGCTCGGCCCAGGCGGCGCCGGCATTGTTGATCAGGATGTCGAGCTTTTTCTCGCGCAATTTGATCTCGTCGGCGAATTTGTGGACCTCGGCGGTCTGGCCCAGATCGTGCGCGAAGGCGATGCAGTTCTTGCCGAGCTTTTCGGCCGCTTCGGCACAGGCCGCGGCGTTGCGCGACGAGATGTAGACCTTCGCGCCGGCCTCGACGAAGCCGCGCGCGATCATCAACCCGATGCCGCGCGAGCCACCGGTGATCACCGCGGTCTTGCCGGAAATGTCGAAAAGAGAGGAAATGGGCATGGATCGTCTCCTAGAGCGAGTGAGATTGATTTTTCAGCAAGCAATACTGTCATGGCCCGCGAATGCGGGCCACCCAGGTGAAGTCAGTGCATCTCGCCGAGGCAAAACAAGAATTCGCCTGGCTTCTCACCATCGTGCAGGCCCTAACTGGGTGGCCCGCATTCGCGGGCCATGACACCATATTTTTGTGCGCCGCCACCATTACGAGATTCTCAGTGCGCCTCGCCGGGCCGGTAATCGGCTTCGATGTGGCCCTTCAGCTGATCCCGCGTGAACAGCACGGGCTTGGTTTTCATCGCGACGAACAGCGGCGTCTGGTCGGCATAGTGTTTCGAGTTCTTATCCAAGGTCGCCGAGCCGAACTGATGGATGCTCTCCGACGAAAGCGTGCCGTTCTTGTCCCAGGTCACGAACATGATGAAGGTATCGCCGTCCACCGCCGTCAGCGTGCCGTCATCCTGCGGCTTGCCATAGACGGCACGGTAGACGTCCGGCCCGCCGTCAACCGGCACATCGATCGTGCCGCGGCGGAAGCGGTTGAGTTGGCCCCAATCCGGATCGAGCCGGCCGAAATGCGTCTTGAGCAACGCCATCGCCTCGCGCAGCGCCGGCAGCGGCGCCATCTTGCGCGGACCGTCCTCGTCTTCCGGCGCCACGCGCACGCCCATCAGCACGGCCAGCGCCGCGCCGCGATTGTGGATGTCGGTCGAGCGGTTCCAGCGGCGCAGGATTTGTTGCGCCTGGGCCAGGTCCTTGTCGCCTTTTGGATCGATCGCGGTCACTTCGGCGATCTCCTTGGCGATGTCGGAGTGAACGCTGTAGCTCAGGTCGAATTTGTACTTGCGGAAATTCGCCGCGCTGATGTGCGGATCGGCGCCAAACGTTTCCTGCGCCCGGTAAGCGCGGTTCGTCATGTTGGTCTGGATGCCCATCCAGTCCGGAAAATCCGCGGGCTTCAGCGCGTCCTCAGGCCCGGTCGCCTGGAACGGCGTGTTGTTGGAGTTGAACACGAAGCCGGATTTCGGATTCCAGATTTGCGGAATCTTGTCGAAGGGAACATAGCCATGCCAGATCAGGTCGGAGCGGTCGCCGGGCAGGATGCCCTTCCAGTCCACGCCCGGTTTGCGCACCGGAAACTCGCCGTTATAGACGTAACCGATGTTCCCTTTCTCGTCGGCATAGATGTAGTTGATGCTGGGCAAAGCCTGCAGCCGCATTGCCGCCAGCCATTCGTCGCGGTCGCGCGCCTTGTTGAGCCGGTGATATTGCAGCACCTGGCGCACTTCGTTCATGCCGGCATAGCGGATCGCGAAGACGCCGTGATCGGTCTTGAGCACCGGGCCCTGCGCGGCATAGAGCACATCGCGATGCACCGTCCAGATCAGCGGGCCGAACAGCTTGATGCGGATGGCGGCGTCGCTCCGCTCGAAATCGCGCCATTTGCCGTCGAGCAGATACTGGTTGTCGTTCGCCGGGTTGATGGTGAGGCGATAGACGTCTACCAGATCAGGATCGTTGACGGTGTTGGCCCAGCCCAGATGCTCGTTGTGGCCGTGCAGCATGAACGGCGTGCCGGGAAAGAATCCGCCCGCGACATGCCAGCCTTCGTCGCTCTGCAGAACCGCTTCGTACCACGACACCGGCCCGACATAGGGCTGATGCGAATTGACCAGGAGCCGCGTGGCGCCGTCGGCCGAGCGCGAGGGCGCCACTGCCATGCCGTTCGAGCCGCTGGGCAGTTTCGCCTGCACCGGCGCGGTGAGCTTCCTGAGCGTGTCGTCGAGGCCATAGAAGAACGGCGTCTTGAACACGAATCCGGCGACGATATCCTTGCCGGTCAGCGGCAGCAGCCCGGGCTTCACCTGGTCGGGATGCAGCGCCGCGTAATAGTTCACGCCGTCGGCATAGGCCTCGACAACGCGGCGCACGTCGGGCGGCAGATCTGCCTCGTATTTCGCGTTGATCGTTTCCCAGACGCGGAACAGATGGACGAGATAGTCCGTCGTCGCGGCCGACAGGCCTTCGCTCGCCGCCAACTGCCCGCGGGTCGCCAGCGCCACGTCCTGAATGGTGGCGAAATCGTCCTCGGAATGGGCGAAGCCGATCCCGAAGCCGACATCGGCGTCGGTGTGGCCGAAGACATGCGGCACGCCAAAATTGTCGCGCACGATGTGGACATTGTAATGCGCGGCCTTGGCGATCAACGTCGCAGGATCGGGCGGCGACGGCTGGGCGAGCCGGTCCAATGCGATGACGGCCGCGACACCAATGAGCAGGATGCCGACCAGCGCGAGCGCGGCCCATTTAAAGAAACGCATGATGTCCCCTGTGCGCGGATGCGCGGGCCGGACCCTAAAGCCTCACCGCGCCCGCGACAATTGCGTCCGCACGGCCGTGCCGCCACAATGGGGCGAACCGGGAGCCGCCATGACCGAATTGCGCAACATGCTGGCCGAGACCGCGGGCAAGGTGCTGCGCGCGGAAGGCCTGGACTGGCCGAAGGTTGCCGAGTCCGGGTTGTGCAATGTGATGGTGCCGGAAGCGGCCGGCGGTTTCGGCGGCGGCTGGGAAGATGCCCTGCCCGTCCTGCGCCAGATCGGCGCCACCGCTGCCGCGCTGCCCATCGCCGAGACCATCATCGCCAATCGGCTGTGTGCCGCCTGCGGCCTCGAGATCGATTCCGCGCCGGGGAGTTTCGTCACGCTGGCCGATGGCGATGTCGGCGAGGATCATAATTTCTCTGGCGTGCTCAGCAACATTCCCTGGGAAGACCGGGCCGAGCGCATCGTCGGCCGCGCGCAGCAGAAGGACGACGCCTATCTTCTCGTGCTGCGGCGCGAAGATTCGAAGGCGCGCACGGAACAGCGCAACGTCGCGGGCGAGCCGCGCGGCGCGCTCAAATTCGAGAATGCGAAGATCGAGATGGCGCGCTGGCCGCAAAGCGAGAGTCACGGCTTCACCCAGATGGGTGCGCTCGCACGAACCTGCCAGATCGCCGGCGCGCTGGGCGCGGTTCTCGACATGACGATCGAGCATGCCAAGACGCGCCAGCAATTTGGCCGCGCGATCGGCAACTTTCAGGCGATCCAGCAGCAGCTTGCGATCTTCGCCAGCGAATCCGCGGCCGTGGGCGCTGCCGCGGCGGCGGCTTGCGCGGCGGCCGACCGCCGTGAAGCCGGTTTCGAGATCGCGGCGGCCAAGCTGCGGGCAAACCGCGCCGTCGATATCGCGACCAATGTGGCCCATCAGGTCCACGGCGCCATCGGCATCACGGCCGAACACGCCTTGCACCGCTACACCCAGCGCCTGTGGAGCTGGAAAAGCGAATTCGGCAACGACCGCAAATGGGCGATGGAGCTGGGCACGGTCGTGGCCGCGCGCGGCGCGGACAATCTTTGGGGCGACATCACGGGCTTGCGCAACGACGCGCGGAAAGCCGGCTGACTAATAGCCGTGCAGAAGCGCGATTCCCGCGAGCGGGCTGACGATCGACATCACCGACCAAAACGGGCTGACGGGAATGCGCACGACGTCGCCGGGATAGATCTTCAGCGTCTCGTCCGCGTCCACGCAGGCTTCCTTGGTATCGCCGTTGCGCCGCACGCAAACCGAGGACTCGATGGCGCGCTCGGTGTAGCCGCCCGCGAGCGACACGGCGTTGAGCACGCTCATGTCGTTGACGTACGGATACTCGCCCGGCTTGTTGACCTCGCCGATCACATAGAACGGACGATAGGTCGTCACCTCGACATTGACATGCGGATCGTTGAGGTAGCCGTTGGCCAGCGCCGCAGTGATTTTCACTTCGAGATCGTGCGCCGAGAGTCCCGCCGCCTTGATCGTGCCGATCAGCGGCAGGCTGATGATGCCGCTGCCGTCGACGTCGAAGGTGCCGCCGAGATCGTCCTCGCCGAACACGATGACGCGCACCTTGTCGCCGCTGCCGAGCCGGTAGGTTTCCACCCCGCCCGGCGCGAAGCTCGCGGCACGATCCTGCGAGCCGCGCAGCGGCGCATCCTGCGCCAGCGCGGGCGCCGCGATACAGATCGCGGCAATGCAAATTCGGAACGTCTTCAGCGTCATCGGGTTAAAGCCTTGGCGGCCGTAGATTTTCGCGGAACGGGCTTAAGACTTTGCTAAGGGGTGCGGTCTGGGCTAGGAGGTGCGCCCGCCCGATCTCATGCTATGTTAACCCAGAATTGTCAGGATAAGCCCATGAGCACGACCACTGAAAAAGACGTCGAATCCCTCGTCGCCGAGATGAAACAGCTGCGCGGCGACTTCGCCAAGCTGGGCGAGTTGCTGCAAAAGACCATCCGCCATGCCGGCGAGGAGGCCGCGCGCGAGGCTGCTGCCGCCGGCGAGCGCGCCTGGACCGGCGCCAAGGTCAAGGCCGACGAATTCGCCCAGTCAGTCCAGGAAGAGCCGCTTCTTTATACTGCCGGCGCCTTCGGCATCGGCATGCTGCTCGGCATCCTGTTCGGCAGCCGGCGCTAGGCGATGCTGCGGCGTCTGAAACTCAACCTGGCGCTCGGCGCCGTGATGGCCCTGATCGGCGGGCTCGTCGTGACGATCGTGATCGTCTTTTCGAGCCTGGGTGTTTATCTCGCGCTGTGCGACTACATGAGCCCCATCGCCGCCGCGTTCGCCACCGCGGGCACCGCGATCGTATTCTTTCTCGTGGTGTCGTTCCTGGTCTGGCTGATCAAGGCCGCCGCCGGAACTCGCAAACCGCCGGAGACCGCCGCCGCTGCCGAGATCGGAAAGCTGCTCGGCGAGCGGTTCGGCAAGGTGAGCGAAGGCAATGCCGCGATTGCCGCCGCCATCGCGCTCGTCGCGGGGCTGGCGCTGGGTGCGAGCCCGCGGCTGCGCTCGCTTCTGTTCAAGCTGATTCCGCTGTAGCAACGAAGGGTGGCTTGCCACCCGAAGCTGCGCGATGTCCGGTGGCCTGCCTACGCTAAAGCTTCGGCAGACTCACCACCCTCCGCCGCTGCGCAGCGTAGGGTGGTGGGCGATGTAGGGATCGAACCTACGACCCGCTGATTAAGAGTCAGCTGCTCTACCAACTGAGCTAATCGCCCGTGCCGCCTAAGCAGCGAAAGGACCGCGCCTATAGCAGAGGGTATCCGGGCTGTCCAATAGCGTCC
>DATNNS010000057.1:0-3449 GCA_035601715.1 Rhizomicrobium sp. | reverse complement strand
TGCCCGGTGCGTCGCCCGAAGCAGGTTTCGCCGGCGTGTGGCGCGTCATCGGTGCGCAATCCGCGCCCTGGGCCAAGCCGCGAAAGCTTTCCAGGGCCGATGCGCCGCTTCTGGAATATGCGGTCGACTTCGTCCAAGGCGCCGTCAAGGGCCCCGCGCCGCTCGCCTGTCCAAACGCGAAATATGCCTCCGGCGTCAGCTACCGGGGCGACCTGTTCGCCGGCAAGCTCGCGAACGACACCACCGGCGCGCTGGCCCAAGCGGTCCATCTCCCGCAGGGCGAGGCGGGGACCTATCGCGTGTTCTGCGGTGCCGCGATTCGCGACTATTACAGCGATGACGCCGCCGATCTGGTGATGGCCGAAGGCGATGTCGTCTACACGCTGGAACGGCCGACGGGCATGGATCCCGAACAGTACAAAGCCGGCTTCAGCGGACCGAGCATCGACTGCGCGAAAGCCAGGACCACGGCCGCTCGCCTGATCTGCACAGACGCGGCGCTTGCACAGTCCGACAAAAAACTTGGTGCCGTGTATGGCGCCCTGCAGAAATCCGTCTCGCCGGAAGCCTTTGCGACGTTTCAATCCTCCGAGCGCGCCTGGCTTGCCTATGTGTCGAAGGTCTGCGGCGCGAACGGCCCGATGCCCGACAGTCCCGGCGACCGCGGCACAATCGCCGACTGCCTGACCGGCGAATATGGCGACCGAGCGGAACTGCTGGACGGCTTCAAGACCGAGCAGGCCGGCGCGCTGACGATCGAGCCACGCATGCGATTCCGCACGCGCGCGAATCCCACGACGGAGGACAGCGACGTCTATCCGTTGATGAGCGGCGGACCGCAGGCGGCATCGTTCAATGCGTTCGTTTCCAGGACGCTGAGGCTCGGCACATGGCGCATGGACGACAAGAGCCTGTTTCGCTACAGCGACGGGCTCGAAGGTATGCGGTTGCACGCACGGCGGTACTATTCCGTCGCACGGTTTGACGGGCGGATTGTTAGTCTTCAGGTCGGCTCAAGCGATTTCGTCGGCGGCCATGACGAAGAGCATTATCGATCCGCCCTCAACTGGGATATCGCGGCGTCGCAGCCCCTGACATTGGGCGACATGTTCGGCGCCAACACAAAGTGGAAGGCGTTCGCGTTCGCCTATTGTATGAAAGATTTGCGCCGCCAGACGGCCGACGACGGAATGACCGAAGCCGATCTCGGTTACTCAGGCTATAAGGACGCCGTGTCCGACGGCGCGCATTGGTTGTGGCGCCGGGACAGGGCGACGGTGATGTTCACGGTCTTGATGAATTCGGGAATGCCGCCGGCCGAATATGATGTGGATATTCCCTACACGCTGCTCAAGCCTTACATGAAACCAGGCGCGCCGGCCTTATGACGGAGTCTTGCGATGAAGCGCAACTACCAAAACTATGATTATCAGCTTTTCTATATGAACATCCGCCAGAACGCGGCGGGCCGTGTCGCGGCAATTCTCGCGGCCTCACATTGACGGGCGAGCTTTCCACCACCTGTCTGATCGCCGGTGGCGGACCGGCGGGAATGATGTGCGGCTACATCCTGGCGCGCGCCGGTGTCGATGTGATCGTGCTGGAGAAGCACGAGGATTTCCTGCGGGATTTCCGTGGCGACACGGTGCATCCCTCCACGTTGGAGGTGATCCATGAGCTCGGGCTGCTCCCCGATTTCCTCAAGCGCCCGCATCAGGAAGTGACGTATTTGAAGGCGGATTTTGGCGAGCGCCAATACACCGTCGGCGATTTCACGCATCTGCCGACCCAGTGCAAATTCATCGCGCTGATGCCGCAGCGGGATTTTCTCGATTTCCTGGCCGAGAAGGCGCGCGCGCTGCCCAATTTCCGGCTGCTGATGGAGACTGAGGCCACCGATCTCATCCGCGACGGCCGGACCGTTTGCGGCATCGTGGCACGAACGAAAAACGGCGAGCAGCGCATCACGGCGCATCTGACCATCGGTGCGGACGGCCGCCATTCGGTCCTACGCGATCGCACCGGACTCACGCTCGACGATCTCGGTGCGCCGATCGACGTGCTCTGGCTGCGCTTGGCGCATCTGCCGGGCGATGCCGACGAGCCTGTGGCGCGCATCGGTGCTGGACAGTTTTTCATCATGCTCCATCGCGGCGATTACTGGCAGTGCGCGCTGGTGATTCCCAAGGGCGGCTACGCTGCGGTGCGCGAGCAGGGCCTCGAAAAATTCCGCGCGCGCATCGCCGCGATTGCGCGGCGCGCCAGCGCTGACGAGATCAGGGACTGGGACGATGTCAAGCTGCTCACCGTCAGCGTCAATCGGCTCAAACGTTGGCATCAGCCGGGCCTGCTCTTCATCGGCGACGCGGCGCACGCCATGTCGCCGGTCGGCGGCGTCGGCATCAATCTGGCGATCCAGGACGCGGTGGCCGCCGCGAACATTCTGGCGGCACCCTTGCGCTGCAAACGCGTGCGCCCGACCGATCTCGCGCGCGTGCAGACGCGCCGGATGTTTCCCACCCGCGCGACACAGGCCGCCCAGGTCGCGGTGCAGAACCGCGTGCTCAATCCACTGCTCGTGAGCACGCGGACGCCCAAGGCGCCTTCCATCTTGCGTCTGGCGCAGCACTGGACGTTTCTGCAGCGAATCCCGGCGCGGCTCGTGGGTATGGGCGTGCGCCCCGAACACGTGCGCAGGGGTCTGTTTACCAAGTAAGCCGCTCGTCCGGCTTGCGAATCCCAAAGACGCGATTCGAAAATTGCGGGCTAAAGACAATCGTTAACGCAGCCTTTACCATAATGAACCGGTTCGGGTCTGCGTCGTTACCGGCGTGGCGGGAAGAGGAGAGCGGGTCATGTCCAGGATTTCGAGCGTGCTGCGCGCGATCGTCGTGATCGCAGGTCTTTCAGCCTTGGGCACCGGCGCGGCCAGCGCCTGCGACGGTTGCACCGACCAAGGCCATCACGACGGTGCGCGCCACGATAGCGACGACGGCGACCGCGACGGTTGGCGCCATGACGGCTATGACCGCGATCGTCGCGACGGGGACCGTGACGGCTATCGCGATGGCGACTGCCGCGGCGATGGCTGCGACCATCGCTATGCCGACGGATGCCGCGACAATTGCTATCGCCACGATGAGGGCTGCCGCGACGACTGTTACCGGCACGACGGCTGCCGCGACAATTGCTACCGCCGCGACGACGGTTGCCGCGACGGTTGCCGCCGTGCGGATTATGGCTGCCATGACGGCTGCTATCGCCGCAGCGCGAATTATTCCTGCTACGCCGGGCGCTTCGATTGTCGCTTCGAGGACGGCTGCTGCGACGGCGGATTTCGCGCGCGCTATTATGACGACCGCGCGGTGACCTATGGCGGCGCCTACGGCATCTACGACCGGTAAAGCCGCGCGAAGCCGAACGCGCTGAGATCGAACGGATTTTCGTTT
>DATNNS010000056.1:0-10777 GCA_035601715.1 Rhizomicrobium sp. | reverse complement strand
GCGGACGAATGGGTCGATTTCGACTTCTTCGGCCACCAGATCGTCGCCCATTTAAGCCCCGCGGCGGCCGGCGACAAAGCCTATAATCAGGTCGACGGTGACGCAGTTCCCGTGCGTCACTTTGGCGTCATTCTGGATATGACGGTCTGGCGCGCGCTATCCGAAAAGCTTCGCAACAGTGGGGTTGATTTCGTGATCGCGCCCGACATCCGGTTCCAGGGCCAGGCCGGCGAACAGGCCACGTTTTTCATAACCGACCCCAGCGGCAACGCGCTGGAATTCAAGGCCTTCGCCGACGACGCCATGATCTTTGCCAAATGATGCGGAACCCCGACCGGCTTGCCCTCGCGCTCGGCGCGCTGTCGCTGGCGCTGATCCTGGGCGCGCTGGGCTTTCAATATCTGGGCCGTCTGCCGCCCTGCGAGATGTGCATGTGGCAGCGCTATCCGCACTTCGCTGCCGCGGCGCTCGGGCTTGGTGGCGGGCTGCTCATTGCGCTGGGAGTATTGGATCGCAAATTCGCGCCCGCGCTGGCGGCGCTGACCGCCTTCGCCATCACGGTCTCCGGCGGCATCGCGCTCTATCATGCGGGCGTGGAGTGGCATTGGTGGAAAGGGCCGAGCGCCTGCACCGGCCCGGCATTCCGCTTCACCGGCACGCTCGATCTGACGGCGCCGGTGGTGTCGTGCGACGCCGCAGCCTGGCGGCTCTTCGGGCTTTCGCTGGCGGGCTATAACGCGCTCATCTCGCTGGGCGCCGCGGCGCTCGCGGCAATCCTTCTGCTACGGCCGGAGGAAAAACCGTGACGCGCAAATCCCGGCCCACCCAGCCCGGCATCGCCGCCGGCGACGATGTGGCCGCGATGATCCGCGTCGATCACGCCGGCGAATATGGCGCGGTGCGCATCTATGAAGGCCAGCTCGCAGTGCTGGATGCGCGCAAAGGCTCGACCAAGACGGCGGCCGCGATCCGCAAGATGGCGGAGCAGGAGCAGCGCCATCTGAAAGCTTTCGACACGCTCCTCAACGAGCGCCGCGTGCGGCCGACGGCGCTCGAGCCGGTCTGGCGCGTGGCCGGATTTGCGCTCGGCGCGGCGACCGCGCTCTTGGGCGAGAAGGCGGCCATGGCCTGCACCGCGGCGGTCGAGACCGTGATCGACGAGCACTATGCAGCCCAGATCGCGCGGCTCGATCACGATCCCGCGCTCAAGGCGGCCGTGGAGGATTTCCGCGCCGACGAGATCGCCCATCGCGACGAGGCGCTGAGCCATGGCGCCGAGGACGCGGCTGGCTACAGGCTTCTGAGCGAAACCATCAAGGCCGGCTGTCGCCTCGCCATCAAACTCTCCGAACGCCTATGAGCGACGACGGCCGCCATGCGCGGCTGCAGTTGGCCTTGAGCCCGCGCCGCGCGTCGCCCGCCGATACCGAACAGATCGCGCGCCTGTTCACCGCCGCCTTCCAGAGCGATCCGGTGATGGACTGGGTTTCGCGCCCCGGCGCCAAGCGCGCTGCCGGCCTGGAGCGTTTCTTCTTCTGGCTGCTGCAGATGCGCGCGATTCCATTCGGCGAAGTGTGGATGGCTGACGATTGTTCGGTCGCCGCCGCCTGGCTGCCGCCCGACGCACCGCCGAGCCCGGGCGGCTTCGTCGAACTGATAAGGCTCATGCCGATGTTCGTGCGGCTCTGCGGCTTGCCGCGCCTTGGTCGAGGCAATGCGATGGGCACGGCGATGGAGAAAAATCATCCACACACGCCGCATTTCTATCTCGCCTTCATCGCGGTAGCGCCCCGCTTCCAAGGCATGGGACTGGGCGGCGCGATGATGGAAGCAACTCTGAAGCGCGTCGATGAGACGGGCGCGCCCGCCTATCTGGAAAATTCCAATCCGAAGAATACGCGACTCTACGAGCGCAGCGGTTTCGCCGTACAGAAGAACATCGCGCCCGACGGTGCGCCGCCCTTGGTCGCGATGTGGCGCAAGCCTTACGGCTCCAATTCCGAATCCCAATAGAGATAGTCCGCCCAGCTGTCGTGCAGGTAGTTCGGCGGGAATAGGCGGCCGTTGTTGCGCAATTCGTTGACCGTCGGGCGATGCGCGCGTTGCCGCGGATGCATGCCGATCTGATGCGGCAGCCGTCCGCCCTTGAGCAGATTGCACGGCGCGCAGGCGGTGAGCACATTGTCCCAGGTGGTGCGCCCGCCGCGCGAGCGCGGGATGACGTGATCGAAGGTCAGATCCTCGTCGGCGCCGCAATACTGGCACTCGAAACGGTCGCGCAGAAACACGTTGAACCGCGTGAAGGCCGGATTGCGCGCCGGCCGCACATAGGTCTTGAGCGAGACCACGCTCGGCAGCTTCATCTCGAAGCTCGGCGAATGCACGACGCGGTCGTATTGCGCCAGGATGTTGACGCGTTCAAGGAACACCGCCTTGATGGTGTCCTGCCAGGACCATAGCGAGAGCGGATAGTAGCTCAGCGGACGATGGTCCGCGTTGAGCACCAAAGCCGGGCAATGATCGGGCACACGCTCGGCGGCTAACACGACGATTCTCCTGTGAAGGCAAACCCTCCGCATCGAATGGCCGCGACTTTAAGGGCAAAACGGCGCGCCTGCCAAGAAGGCCCGACTTTACGTGATTCGCTGTGACGCCAAGACGACAGTCAGCCCACGGAACAGCAGATTTCGCCGCCTTTGCGCCCGAGCAACCCGCGAAAGGCCATCGTAAGGAACGTGCCGCCAAGCGCCAGACCGGGTTCGTCGATGGAATGGCCGAGGCCCTGCGACAGGTGCCACTGCACGCTGGCGCCCGCGCGGCCAAGTGCGGCCGCCGAGAGAAACAGTGCCGTGGCCGGGATCATCGGATCGGCATCGCCATGCACCAGCAGGATCGGCGGCGCGTCGGGACCGAGCCCGATCTGCGTCTCCGCACCCGCCAGCATTCCCGAATAGCCGACAATGGCCGCCGGCTTCACCGCGCGCCGCAGGCCCACCTGCAGCGACAGCATCGTGCCCTGGCTGAAGCCGACCAGCGCGAGACGGTCAGGGGGAAGTTCGAGACGCGCGAGCTCGGCATCGAGAAAGGCGTCAAGCGCGGGCGCCGCGGATTCCACACCCTTGGCGACTTCCGCCGGATCGAGCCGCGAGATCGGAAACCACTGATAGCCGGGCGAGCCCGGGCAGCGCTGCGGCGCATTGGGTGCCGCGAATGCGACCGTCGGCAGCAGCCGCTGCCAATGCGGCGCCAGTCCGATCAGATCGTTGCCGTCCGCGCCATAGCCGTGACACAGCACGACCAGATGCGTGGCCGCGCCGCGCGCCGGCGGCAACCTCGGACCGGAGAGCGCCATCAGCGTTTGTCCTTCTTATTTTTTGGATTCTTTTTCGCGAGCTTCTTTTTCGCGAGCATCGTCTCGCGCTTTTCGCGGCGCAGGCCGTCTTCATGAGTCCAGAACAGCCGCGCGGCAATGGTGCGCCAGGGCCGCCAGATTTTCGAAAGCTTGTCCATCGCCTTCTCATCGGGCCGTTTGCGCAGGCCCAGGACGCGCGCGATCGCGGCCTGCAGCGCGACATCGCCGACCGGCCAGATATCGGCGCGGCCAAGCGAAGACATCAGATAGACGTCCGCCGTCCATGGTCCGATGCCCTTGATGGCGGTTAGATGGGCGCGCGCCTCGTCGTCGGCCAGGCGGCGCACGCGCTTCAGATCGAGCGAGCCGTCCAGGATGGCGGCCGCGATGGTCTTCATATGCTTCTGCTTGGGTGCCGACAGCCCGCAGGCGCGCAAGGTTGCAGCATCGGTTTTGAGCAAGGTCGGCGGATCGAACGGTGCGACCTTTGCCTTCACGCGCGCGAAGACCGTATCGGCCGCCGCGCTGGAAAGCTGCTGACTCACGACGATGGACAGCAACGCCTCGAAACCGTGCTTGCGGCGCGGCACGAAACCGGGCTTGCCCGTACGCTTGAGGACGGGATGCAGCCGGCGGTCGGCCGCCACAAGCGCCGCGACGGCTGCGTCCAACTGGCCGGCAGATGCGATGCGGTGCGGTTTCGGCATGGGCGGAAACATGATAGCTCGCGGCCATGATTGTCACGCGCTTTGCGCCGAGTCCAACCGGTTATCTGCATCTGGGTCACGCCTATGCGGCCATCCGCGCGCGAGAGGCGGGCGGGCGCTTCCTGCTGCGCATCGAGGATATCGACACCGCGCGCTGCCGCCCGGAATTCGAGGTCTCGATCCTGGAAGATCTGGCCTGGCTGGGGCTCGCCTGGGAAGAGCCGGTGCTGCGCCAGTCCGCCCGTTTCGCCGCTTATCGCGTCGCGCTCGACAGGCTTGCTGCGCTGGGCTTGCTCTATCCCTGCTTCTGCACCCGCGCCGATATCGCGCAGGCGTCGCAAGCGCCGCACGGACCGGACGGCGTGCTTTATCCCGGCACATGCCGAAACCTGAGCGAGACGGCGCGCAAGACGCAGATCGCCTCGGGTGCGGCCTACGCGCTCAGACTCGACGTCGCCAAAGCGGCCACGAAGATTGGCGCGCTGTCGTTCGAGGAGCGCGGTGCCGGGCCGGATGGCGCGCGCGGAATCATCGCGGCCGACCCCCTCGCGTTCGGCGACATCGTCCTTGCCCGCAAGGAAATAGCCGCCGCCTATCACCTCGCCGTGGTGGTGGATGACGCGTTCCAGGACGTGAGCTTGGTGACGCGCGGCAACGACCTGTTCGCGGCGACGCCTGTGCAGCGCCTGCTGCAGGAATTGCTCGGCCTGCCCGCGCCGGCCTATGCCCATCACAAACTCATTCTGGATGCGGACGGCAAGAAGTTTTCCAAACGCGACAGGGCCACGACATTGCGCGCGCTGCGCGAAGCGGGCGTCACGCCGGCGGAGATTCGCGCACGGATTGGCTTGTAGAGCGCCTACGCCAATATCGCCGTCCTTCGCGACCAGCCATTCGTCGCCGCGGTGATGAGGAGCCAGGGTTCGATCAGAAGATTGATCGCGATGTGCGCGGCCACGCAAGGCGCCAGACTGCGCCCGCCGACGACATAGACGAACGCGAGCGCGGCACCGAGGCCGCCGGTTGCGAGCATCGCGGCCATGGCGCCGCGCCAATTGCCGCCCAACAGGCCCCAGATCGCATGCACCGCGCCGAAGCCAAGCGCCGAAAGCGCGATTTGCAGCGCGATGCTCGCGCCGTCGCGCATGGCGATATCCATCATCACCTTGCGGAAGAACGCTTCCTCGAAGAAGCCGGAAATCAGCGCCATCGGGACGGCGACGCCGACCATCGCCGCATAGGGTTGCCAGGTCGACGGGCGCAGCATATGCGCGCGGATGACCGGACTGCCGGCCGCCGAGAAAGCCGCATAGGCCAGCGTCACCGCGGCGGCGAGCGCCCAGGCCAGCGGCGTGCCCGGCGGCGTAACGGTGTAATGGACGAGCGCGGCGGCCCAGTTTCCCTTGGCGCGGAAGGAGAATGCGATGGCCATTCCCTCGCTCGCGATGACGCCGATCAGGAACGTCCAGACTATGCGCTTGGCGCGGCGGTCCAACATGGGAGTACCTTTCAGTTTGGGAGGAAATCCAGCGAATTGTCGGCGCGCATGAAACGGGTTCGTCCTTGTCAGATCTTCGCGCGGCGCCGGTAGAGCGCCGCCTTGACGATAAAATAGAGGATCAGCAGCAGCGTGCCGGCCATCGCAGCCGTCTGCACCAAACCGATGATCGGCGCGTTGGCGGCGTTTCCGGCGCCGGCCGATGCTCTGGCCAATGCGCGAAGCGGATCGAGGCGTGCGAACACTTCATTGATCCCGCCGCCGATGAGCATGTAGTAGCTCAGTACCATCGCGCTGGGATGGATGTAGGCCCAGGGCCGACGCTCCTGGCGCGAAGACGCGTAGTAGCCGACCAGCACCAGCATGAGCGTGGCGATGGCGAGCCAATGGAAAAATCCGAATACGTTCGGCCCCGCGCGGAACGGCGCGAAATGGGCAATGTCGAAGCGGTAGAGCGCCAGGGACGACAGGTTGAGCGCGATCATCGCCCAAACGTAGATGCGTCCGACCGCTCGGTGGCGCGGCGTGCCTTTGACGGCGGCGAGGTTCCAGGCGCCGGCGACGAGCGCGATGAGACAGCCGATGCTGTGAAACCAGCCGATGAACGTGATGTCGTGGACGTGCATGGGTTGCGTCCTCAGCCCGTGGCGCCGTCGATCACTTCGCGCAGATAGAGGATGTAATCCTCGAAGGCGCGCCGACCATTCTTGCTCAGCCGGACGCGGGTGCGCGGCTTCTTGCCGACGAAATCCTTTTCGACCTCGACATAACCGGCCTCCTCCAGCGTCGCGATATGCGCGCCGAGATTGCCTTCGGTGGCGCCGGCGATCGCCTTGAGGCGGACGAATTCGAGCAGTTCGGATTGCGGCATCGGCTTGAGCGCCGCCATGATCTTGAGGCGCATCGGCTGATGGATGATTGCGTCGGGCTGGTCCATGTCACGCCCGCCTCAGCCACAAGCCGGTCGCGACCAGCGTGCCGCCGCCGACAAAAGCCATCCACAGCAGGAAATGCTGGTGAATGAGGAAGAAGCCGCCCAGCGTCAGCGCGCCCAGCGCCACGCCGGCGAGCGCGAAACGCCAGCCCATCCAGACGCCCATCACGATGTAGATCCAGGCGAAGAGCAGCGGGATCAGCGCACCGATCTGGGCGCCATCGATTCTTCCGACGATAGCCAGCATGGAGACGATGAACCCCAGTGCCGAAGCCCAGGTCGCGAAGATGCGCCAGTCGGTGCGCCGGCCGGCTTTGGGTTTGGCGCGCATCCCGAGAATGATGCTGATCACCGATCCCATGACGACGACGCCGAGCCACAATTCACCGCTCTTGGCCGGCCACAGATCGCTGCCGCCATAGCCCACCATCCACAACAGCCCCCACAGGATCAGGAACGGCGCCGCGGATTTGTAGCCATAGGCGGAGAAGCTGCGCTTTTCGGTGTTGGAAATATCGCGCAGCGCGTCCGCCGCTTCGTCGGGTGATAGGGACATCTTGAACTCCAAGTGCGTAACGCAGATTACTCTATATTACAGAGTACTCTACCGCAAGCGATATCTCGCTACCCCCGTGCCTTTCAAATTGCCAAGCTATTTCAGGCGGATAGTGGCGACGCTACCAGTCGTTCAAGCCCTGGAAGCGCGCGAAGCCAGCTTCATGGGACCAGCGCGCCCATTCGCCACGCAGCCGGACGGTCTCGCTGGGACTGTTCGTGCCCTCGCCCAGGCCCAGTATCTGCAATTCGGCGCAGCCGGCGAACGGCCGACCATCTGGATCGGGCAGATGCGCGCTCGCGCGTTCCAGCCGCGCATATTCGGAATCCTCGATCCCGTCGGAGGCGAGGATGATCGTCGTGGGCAATCCGGCGCAGCCGATGGACTGCGAGACATTGTCCATGAAAGCGAGAATGTTGGTCGTGCCCTGGGCACGCCATTTGCCGCTGGAGACCAGCATCGGCGTGCCGGCGATCAGCCGGCCCACTTCGGCGGCGACGGCTTCGGGGCGATTGCGCACCGAGATCACCGCGTCATAGTGGAAGTTGTTCGAGCTCGCGTCGTAATTCCCGAAGGTGCGGACATGAACTTCGGACGCGAAGCCCAGGCCGCGCACTTCGTCGGCGATGCGCGCTGCCACTTTCTGCGCGAAATCGGGATTGTCGATCAGCGGATTGGATTTCGACAGGTCGATGGCGACGACGATGCGCTGCGGCGCCACCGGCACCTGATCCGACAGATAGGATGCCGGCACCAGCGGCGCGCTGTCGCGCTCGGCCTTCACTGCCAGCGCGCCGCCGCCGGCAAGCGCGGCTGCCGTCACCAGGGCCAGCATGATCTGCATGGAGTGTCCTGCCTGATGCGCCGCCGGATTACCGGCGCTCGGCCGCTTGTTCGCGCTGCGGCAAGCCGCCCTGATCGGCCAGCTGCAGCAGATGAAGCTGCGCGAACTGGCGCTGGCGATGCCTGTAGTCACGAGCGAGGGAGACATTGCGCACGTTGTTTTCCACCGCTTGGAGATAAAGCGCCGCGACGGTCGTGACGATGAAGAAGATCACGCTCGCGAAGGCCAGCCAGAACCACGAATCGGCATTGGCGAGCGAGCCTTCCGACAGCTTGGGCAGGTCGAACAGCGGGAACCCGCTGCCGGACTTGGCGGGCGCCGCATCGGTCGCCGCGACGGTCTGGACGGCCGGACTGGCCTGCGTGTCCGACGCGAACAGCTTGTCGATCGCATTGTTCTGCGGACTGTCGGTCGTCTGCTGATGTTCCAGCGTGGTGGAGGTGCCGCCGGTCATGTTGTTGTAGGCGACGAGATAGCCCAGGCACCCGATCATGACGAGCGCGAAGACGAACGCGGTGGTG
Organism: Rhizomicrobium sp.; assembly: GCA_035601715.1. Classification (GTDB taxonomy): domain Bacteria; phylum Pseudomonadota; class Alphaproteobacteria; order Micropepsales; family Micropepsaceae; genus Rhizomicrobium. The sequence goes on along the minus strand of DATNNS010000056.1, from coordinate 2,365 downwards.
ACCAGCGCGTTTCGACCGTAAACGCCCGTGATCTTGAGCATGAAATGGATGATCAGCACCGCGAAGATCACCTGCAGGCTCTTGAAGATGACGGTGGATTGCAGCGCGGCCGGCACCACCATGAATTCGTTGGACAGCGCGCGCGTCCAGATGTCGCCGCGGATGATCTGATAATCGACGAACATGGCGGCAAGCGCGATCAAAAGCGCGATGGCCACCGCGCCCACATAGAGCCCCCGGTAATGGGCGATCTGGCGGCTCTTCTCCATGTTGCGGGCGATGACATAGTCCTCGCTCGTTGCCTGCGGCGCGGCATCCTCGGAGTCATCCGCGTCGTCTTCGCCCTTGCGGAACATCCGTGCGAACGCGCCCTTGCGGGCCTCGCCGCGCTTGGGCGCGAATTTTTCGCCGTGCTTGACCCAGGCCGGTCCCCAGCTTGGCGCGTCCGGCGGCGTCATCAGCCGCTCGGTCAATTGCGCTTCGAGCCTGCGCCGCACGGCCGGCGTCATCGCCTGCGCGTCGGCCAGCGACTGGGCTTCCTTGTTGAATTCGGCGGGCGTCAACCCGTGAAACAGCTCATGGGAAAGCGCCATGCGCCGGCCGGTGGGCGGCGCCGCGTCATCGATTTTCCTGTAGGCGACCATATTATGACCCCCAAGTCTCGCTGTGTGCTGGCGAGCTTCCGGTTTGGTTCAGCACCCAACGTAGTAAACGCATTGTTACCGGCCAAAACTTGGTGACATTGCGGCAAACGCGCCATAATTGGCGGAACTTGCGGGGATTCACATGGCCATTCGGACCCTATTTGCTGGCGCGGCAATGGTGATGTTCGCGACCGCGGCGTGTGCCGGGACGAAAGACGGGCTCATCGCGGCCGACAAGGCGTTTTCGGCGCTGTCGATAGCCAAGGGCAGCAATGCCGCCTTCCTTGCCACCATGGCCGATGACGGGCGCATCTTCGGCACCGGCAACGAGCCGCCAATCTTCGGCAAGGCTGAGGCCATCCGACGCTTCGCCAAATCCGGCAACGGCGATCCCAGGCGCAATGTCCTCAGTTGGGTTCCCGACTTCGCCGCGGTCTCCGGCTCGCTCGGCTACACCGACGGGCGCTGGCTGTTCGCGGGCCACGACAACAAAGGCGCCGCGTTCCAGCTGACCGGGCACTACGTCACGGTCTGGCGCAAGGAAGCCTCCGGCTGGAAGGTGATCGCGGATATGGGAACGAACGATCCGAAATCTGATAAGAAATAGCGTCGTTTTTTGGACCAGCACGATGACGATCCGCAGCGGAGAGAAGGCCGATCTGCCCGCCTGCATCGCCATTCTGGAAAAGACGCGCGCGCGTTATCAGACCTATGAACCGCAATTCTGGAAACGCGCGCACGACGCGGCCGCCAAGAGTGCGATGTTCCTCAGCTATCTGATCGCACAGGAAGGCACGCTCTTCCTCGTCGCCGAAAGCGGCGGCGTGATAAATGGTTTCATCACGGCAAAGCCCCAGCCGGTCCCGCCGGTGTTCACGCCGGGTGCGACCGCTCTGATCGACGATTTCTGCGTCGGGGAGAATGCGGATTGGCTCGAGACGGGTGCCGCGCTGCTGCGCGCGGCGCGCAAGACATTGCAGGAGCGCGGCTTCGAACAAATCGTCGTCGTCACTGCCTATCGCGATGACGGCAAGATGCAGATGCTGAAACAGGAGAACTTGTCGCTCGCATCCGCTTGGTGGGTCGGACGGCCCTAAGCGCCGGTCGCCAGCCCCACGAGCTCACGCATGATCTGGTTGAGGTCGTAGTCTTTCGGGCTGAACACCGCGGCGACGCCGGCCGCCTTCAATGCCGCTTCGTCCTCGGGCGGGATGATGCCCCCGGCGACGATCTTGATGTCGCCAAGCCCGGCCGCCTTCAGCCTGGCGACGACATCTTTCGCCAGCGGAACATGCGAGCCCGAGAGGATCGACAATCCGATGACATGCGGCCTGTTCGCCTTCGCCGCCGCCACGATCTCGTCGGGCGAGAAGCGGATGCCGTCATAGATCACCGCCATGCCCGCGTCGCGCGCGCGAATCGCGATCTGCTCGGCGCCGTTGGAATGGCCGTCGAGGCCGGGCTTGGCGACGAGAAAAGTGAGCTTGCGGCCCAGTTTTTTCGACGCGGCATAGACCTCTTCGCGCAAGCGCCCGATGCGTTCGTCGTTGCGCAGCGGGCCGGAGCCGGAGACGCCGGTCGGCGCGCGATATTCGCCGAACGCTTTTCGCAGATGCCCCGCCCATTCGCCGGTCGTGACGCCCGCTTTCGCGCAGTCGATGGAGGCCGGCATGATGTTGGCGCCGTCTTTCGCCGCCCGCGCTAGGTTTGCCAGCGCCGCC
>DATNNS010000055.1:0-2447 GCA_035601715.1 Rhizomicrobium sp. | reverse complement strand
CCTGTCGCATAATGTCAACAGCAGCGGCACGGCTGATCTAACGTACTCCCCGCAGCGGGCCGCAACACGAGGAGCGCGAGACCATTCGTTATTCGATCTTCAGCTTGATGCGGCAGGCCCTATCCGGCCATCGCAACTGGGGCCCGGCGTGGCGCGACGCCGACCCTAAACCGGCCTACGACATCATCATCATCGGCGGCGGCGGCCACGGACTCGCCACGGCTCACTATCTCGCGAAAGTTCACGGCATCACCAAGGTGGCGGTCGTCGAGAAAGGATGGATCGGCTCGGGCAATGCGGGCCGCAACACCACCATCATCCGTTCGAATTACTTATTGCCCGGCAACAACCCTTTCTACGAATGGTCCATGAAGCTTTGGGAGGGACTGGAGCAGGACCTCAACTACAATGCCATGGTCAGCCAGCGCGGGGTATTGAATCTCTATCACTCCGATGCGCAGCGCGATGCCTATGTCCGCCGCGGCAACGCCATGCGCATGCATGGGGTGGACGCGGAACTGCTGGATGCGCGGTCCGTGCGCGGGATGCTGCCCTTTCTCGATTTTGACAATGCGCGCTTCCCGATCCACGGCGGCCTTCTGCAGAGGCGCGGCGGCACGGCGCGCCATGATGCGGTGGTCTGGGGCTATGCGCGCGCGGCAAGCGATCGCGGCGTCGACATCATCCAAAACTGCGAGGTGACGGGCTTCATCCGCGACGGCGAACGCGTTTGCGGCGTGCAAACCACGCGCGGCCCCATTCGTGCGGCCAAGGTCGGCATGGCCGTGGCCGGCAACACCTCGCGCATCGCGCACATGGCCGGCTTGCGCCTGCCGATCGAAAGCCATGTGCTGCAGGCCTTCGTCTCCGAGGCGATCAAGCCTTTCATCCCCGGCGTCGTCACCTTCGGGGCCGGACACTTCTATTTGAGCCAATCGGACAAGGGCGGCTTGGTCTTCGGCGGCGACTTGGACGGCTATAATTCTTACGCCCAGCGCGGCAATCTTCCGACCGTCGAGGATGTCTGCGAAGGCGGCATGGCGTTGATTCCGGCGATCGGCCGCGTGCGGATGCTGCGCTCCTGGGGCGGAATCATGGACATGTCGATGGACGGCTCGCCCATCATCGACAGAACGCCGATCGGCGGCCTGTATTTGAATGCCGGCTGGTGCTACGGCGGCTTCAAAGCGACGCCTGCGTCGGGCTGGTGCTTCGCGCATCTGCTGGCTCGCGATGAGCCGCACGAGGTCGCGCGCGCGTACCGTCTCGACCGGTTCGCGGCCGGCCGTCTGCTCGACGAGAAAGGGGTGGGCGCGCAGCCCAACCTGCATTGAACCGCCACCCTCATGTTTGCCTAGAGCTCCCAAAGTATGCGTATTCAATGCCCGTTTTGCGGTGAGCGCGATCTCAGCGAATTCGCGTACTTGGGGGACGCGAATTTCGCGCGGCCCGATCCCGCAGCCGCCGATGCGCCGGCGCGCTTTTTCGAGGAAGTTTATCTGCGCGACAATCCGGCCGGTCCCTTCGAGGAACTCTGGTATCACGCCTCCGGCTGCCGAAGCTGGCTGTGCGTGCGGCGCAATACCCGCACGCACGAAATCCTGGGGGTCGAATTCGCCAAGGGCGGCCTTGCCCTGCCGGAGCGCACGCCATGAACACCTCCGTGAAACAGCCGGCGCAGCCGAACCGCCAGCTGCAACCCCGGGGCCAGCCGAATCGCCTGGCGGCGCCCGGCCTCGTCGATCGAACCCAGGTTTTATCCTTCCGCTTCGACGGCCGGCGTTACACGGGTTTCGGCGGCGACACGCTGGCTTCAGCCTTGCTCGGCGCCGGTGTGAAGCTCGTCGGCCGCTCTTTCAAATACCACCGGCCGCGCGGCATTCTCAGCGCGGGGTCCGAAGAACCCAACGCCTTGGTCGAGCTGCGCAGCGGCGCGCGGCGCGAAGCGAACACGCGCGCCACGGTGGCGGAACTGTTCGATGGGCTCGAAGCGCGCAGCCAGAATCGCTGGCCGTCGCTGGGATTCGACTTGGGCGCGATCAATTCGCTGCTCTCGCCGATTTTCGTGGCCGGCTTTTACTATAAGACGTTCATGTGGCCGGCGGCGTTCTGGGAGAAGTTCTACGAGCCGCTGATTCGGCGCGCGGCCGGCTTGGGCAAGGCCAGTATGGAGGCGGATCCCGATCAATATGAGAAGGCGCATGCCTTCTGCGATGTGCTGATCGTCGGCGCAGGACCCGCCGGCTTGGCGGCGGCTCTTGCCGCCGGCCGCTCGGGCGCGCGCGTCATCCTCTGCGACGAGGATTTCGTGTTGGGCGGCCGGCTCAACGGCGATCGGCACGAGATCGACGGTATGAGCGGGCCGGACTGGGTCAAAGCGATCGAGGCCGAACTCGGTGCGCTGCCCGAAGTACGCATCATGCGGCGGACGACCGTGTTCGGCGCCT
>DATNNS010000054.1:0-8199 GCA_035601715.1 Rhizomicrobium sp. | reverse complement strand
GACCTCGACCAGAAGCTCACCGGCAAGATCGAGGAGATCAAGCCGCGCATGCAGCTCAAGGGCTTCCGCCCGGGCAAGGTGCCGGTCTCGCATCTGAAGCGGACCTTCGGCAAGCAGATGATGAACGAGATCGTCGAGCAGACGGTTTCGGAATCCAGCCAGCAGGCGATCAAGGACAACAACCTCAAGCCCGCCTTCCCGCCGCGCGTCGATCTGTCGAGCGAACTGGCGCAGGTGGTGGACGGAAAGTCCGATCTCGAATTCACCATCAAGGTCGACTTGATGCCGGAGTTCGAAGTCACAGATGTCAGCAAGCTCAAGGTGGAGAAGCTGGTCGCCGAGGTGACCGAGGCCGAGATCGACGAAGCGGTGCAAAAGCTCGCGCAGCAGACGCGCAGCCATTCGCCGCGCGCGGCAGGCGAGGCGGCGCAGAACGACGATATCGTGACGATGGATTTCTTGGGCCGCGTCGACGGCGAGGAATTCGCCGGCGGCAAGGCGGAGGATTTCAACCTCACGCTCGGTTCCAAGCAGTTGATCCCCGGCTTCGAGGATCAGCTGGTCGGCGCCAAGCAGGGCGAGGCGCGCGATGTGAAGGTGGTGTTCCCGGCCGACTATCCCGATGCCAAGCTGGCCGGCAAGGACGCTGTCTTCGCCACCACGGTGAAGGAGATCAAAAAGCCCGATCCGCTCGAGATCGATGACGAGATGGCCAAGAAGCTGGGCGTGGAATCGCTGGCCGTGTTGCGCGACCGCATGCGCGAGCAGCTGAAGCTCGATTTCAGCCGCGCCAGCCGGCTGCATCTCAAGCGCCGCATTCTCGATGCGCTGGACGAGGCGCATTCCTTCTCGCTGCCGCCGACGATGGTGGAAGGCGAATTCGACGGAATCTGGCGCGCGGTGCAGGCCGAGCTCGAGCGCGAAGGCAAGAAGCCCGAGGACGAAGGCAAGAGCGAAGACGAGCTCAAGAAAGAGTATCACGACATCGCCGAGCGTCGCGTGCGGCTGGGCCTGGTGCTGGCCCGTCTCGGCGAGCAGAACGGCATCACCATCGCGCCAGACGAAGTCAATCGCGCGATCGCGCAGCGCGCGCGACAGACCGCGATCCAGGCCCGCATCCAGGGCCAGCAGATCGACGAGCAGCAGATCTTCCAGTTCTACGCCAACAACCAGCAAGCCCAGGCCGAAATCCGCGCGCCGATCTTCGAGGACAAGGTCGTGGACTTCATCGCCGAGCTCGCCCAGGTGAGCGAAAAGACCGTCGACCGCGACACGCTGTTCATGGATCCGGATGAGGCGGCGGAGAAGATGAAGGCGGGTGCCTCGGCCGAAAAGCCCGCACCGAAGAAAGAGAAGAAGGCGAAGAAGAAGTCGGAAGAGTGATTTCGTCCCCTGCGCTCGCGGGGGAGGAAAAGCTAAACCGCGTGCTCGTCCGCCAGCGCGCAATCCGGATCGTCGCTGGTTTCCACCTGGATCGTGGCGTGGGGGATGCCGAAGCGGTGACCCAGTTCGTCGGCCAGCGCATGCAGCGCCGCGTCGCCCGGATGTCCGTCCGGCATCACAAGATGGCAAGTCAGTGCGGTTTCCGTCGTGCTCATCGGCCAGATGTGCAAGTCGTGGATCGCGCAAACGCCGGCCTGGCCCTCCAGATAGATTCGCACGGCCTCGGCGTCGATGCCGGCGGGCACGCCGTGCAGGGTCATGCTCAGTGAATCCCGCAGCAGACTCCAGGTGCCGGCCACGATGACCAAACAAATGAGAAGGCTGGCGGTCGGATCGATCCATTGCCGGCCGGTGAGCAGGATTGCCGCGCCCGCGATCACCACGCCGGCGGAGACCGCGGCATCGCTTGCCATGTGCAGGAAGGCGCCGCGGATGTTGAGGTCGCCGTGGCGCCCGCGCAGGAAGAGCAGGGCGGTCAGCACATTCACGACAATGCCGATGGCGGCGACGATCATCACCAGCTTGCCCGCCACCGGTTGCGGCTCGAGGAAGCGGCGGACTGCCTCTACCGCGATGGCGCCGGTGACGATCAAGAGGAACACCGCGTTGAACAGCGCTGCGAGGATGGAGGAACTGCGCAGGCCATAGGTGAAGCGCTGCGACGGCGCGCGGCGCGTCAGGATGGCGGCCGTCCAGGCGACGGCAAGGCCGGCGACGTCGCCCAGATTGTGGCCGGCGTCGGCGATCAGCGCCATGGAATGGCCGATGACACCCACGGTCGCGCCCACGGCCACGAAAGCGAGGTTAAGGACAATGCCGATGGCGAACGCCGCGCCGAAATTGGCCGGCGCATGATCGTGATGATGCGCGTGATCGTGGCTGTGCATGTGTCCTTTTACCCTCCCTCATCGGGCGGGCAAATAAACCCCTCTTTCAACAGGGTCGCATTAACCCCGGCTTGATCCTATATAGGCCACGTTGACAGTGCGCTTTGCTGCACTTCAACCTCAATTCCTCGAATCAGGAGGTCCCATGAAGGACCCACGCGACGTCTATATGAACACGCTGGTGCCGATGGTGGTCGAGCAGACCGCCCGGGGCGAGCGCGCCTACGACATCTACTCCCGCCTGCTCAAGGAACGGATCATCTTCGTCACCGGCGGGATCGAGGATTATGGCGCCAGCCTGATCACCGCCCAGCTGCTCTTCCTGGAGGCCGAGAACCCCAAGAAAGAGATCGCGATGTACATCAATTCGCCGGGCGGCATCGTCACCGCCGGCATGGCGATCTACGACACGATGCAATACATCCGCCCCGGGATTCAGACGCTGTGCATCGGCCAGGCGGCCTCGGCCGCCTCGCTGCTGCTCTGCGCCGGGATGAAGGACCAGCGGTTCTGCCTGCCCAATTCGCGCATCCTCGTGCACCAGCCGAGCGCGTCCTATTATGGCCAGGCGGCGGACATCGCCCGCCATGCCCAGGAGATCCTCAAGCTCAAGCGCCGGCTCAATGAGATCTACGCCCGGCACACCGGCCAGCCAATCGAGGCGATTGAAAAGGCGCTCGACCGGGATACTTATATGAGCGCCGAGGAAGCCAAGGCGTTCGGTCTGATCGACCAGGTGCTGGCGCGGCGTCCCGACGCAAGCGAGGCGGCGTGACCCCGGGCGAGGCGGCACAGGCACGGAATACCGCGGGAACCTTGGCGATTAAGCAATTCTTGATCCGGGACCGGCTATCGTGGTCGAATACCGCGCCGAACGCCGAATCCGGCTGGCGCGGTTCCTGCAGCATCCAGGGCAGGGACTGGCGTATCGAGGATCGGGCAACAGGTGGGGCCGCGCGGGCGGCCCGTTCAGAGGACGGGAGTCAGAAGACCCCCAGGAGCGTCTATGAGTAAGGCGGGCGGCGGCGAGAACAAGAACACGCTCTATTGCTCCTTTTGCGGCAAGAGCCAGCACGAGGTCCGCAAGCTCATCGCGGGCCCGACGGTGTTCATCTGCGATGAATGCGTCGAGTTGTGCATGGAGATCATCCGGGAGGAGAACAAGACCTCCTTCCTGAAGTCGCGCGACGGCGTTCCCAGCCCCCAGGAGATTTTCAAGGTCCTGGACGACTACGTGGTCGGCCAGCAGCACGCCAAGAAGGTGCTCTCGGTCGCGGTCCACAATCACTACAAGCGCATCAATTCGTCCGGCAAGAACGGCGACGTCGAGCTGGCGAAATCCAACATCATGCTGATCGGCCCGACCGGCTGCGGCAAGACGCTGCTCGCCCAGACGCTGGCCCGCATTCTCGACGTGCCGTTCACGATGGCCGACGCGACGACCCTGACCGAAGCAGGTTACGTCGGCGAGGACGTGGAGAACATCATCCTCAAGCTGCTGCAGAACGCCGACTACAATGTCGAGCGCGCCCAGCGCGGCATCGTCTATATCGACGAGGTCGACAAGATTTCCCGCAAGTCGGACAATCCCTCCATCACCCGCGATGTCTCGGGCGAGGGCGTGCAGCAGGCGCTGCTCAAGATCATGGAAGGCACAGTAGCCAGCGTTCCGCCGCAGGGCGGCCGCAAGCATCCGCAGCAGGAATTCCTGCAGGTCGACACCACCAATATCCTGTTCATTGTCGGCGGTGCGTTTGCCGGCCTCGACAAGATCATCTCGGCACGCACCCACGGTTCGTCCATGGGCTTCGGCGCCAATGTCCGCTCGGCCGACGACCGCGGCACCGGCGAGGTGTTGCGCGAAGTGGAACCGGAAGACCTGCTGAAGTTCGGCCTGATCCCGGAATTCATCGGCCGTCTGCCGATCCTGGCGACGCTGGGCGATCTCTCCGAGCCGGCGCTGATCGAAATCCTCACGCGCCCGAAGAACGCGCTCGCCAAGCAGTACCAGCGCATGTTCGAGATGGAAGGCGTCAAGCTGCGCTTCCAGGAAGAGGCCATGCATTCGATCGCCAAGAAGGCGATCCTGCGCCGCACCGGCGCGCGGGGCTTGCGCTCGATCATGGAAGGCTTCCTGCTCGAGACCATGTTCGAGCTGCCGACGCTCAACGGCGTCCAGGAAGTGGTGATCACCGCCGACGTCGTCGACGGCCGCTCGCGCCCGCTCTACACCTATTCCGACAAGGGCGAGCAGGCGCAGAAGAGCGCGTCCTAAGCGTTTCCTGTCGATGTGCGCAACCGCTTCATCGACGGATTGATCCAGTCTGGAAGATCGCCTGATGGACGCGTCGGTCGAGCGGCCGCTGCCGGGCAAGGCCGAACAATTCTCCACGCGCGTGATCTTCTTCGTCGCCGGGTTCGCGATGGCGGCGTGGGCGCCGCTAGTGCCCTATGCGAAAGCACGGGTTGGCGCGGATGACGCAACGCTGGGGCTGGTCCTGCTTTGTCTGGGCGCCGGCTCCATCGTCACGATGCCGGTCACCGCGGCGTTGGCGGCGCGCTTTGGTTGCCGCGCGGTCGTCGAGGTCGCGACACTGATCCTGTGCGCGGTGCTGCCTGTGCTCGCCGTCGCCCCGAATGTTCCGCTCCTCGCCGCCGCGCTATTCGTGTTCGGCGCCGCGATCGGGACCAACGACGTCACCATCAGCATCCAAGCGGTGATCGTGGAGCGCGCGAGCGGCCGGGCGATGATGTCGGGGTTCCATGGACTGTTCAGCATCGGCGGAATCGCGGGCGCGGGCTGCGTCAGCCTTCTGCTGTGGCTCGGCGCATCGCCGCTGACGGCGACGCTGTGCATTGCCGCGGTCGTCCTTGCGCTCCTGCTCGTCTGCGCCAGGTACCTTCTGCCTTATGCCGACGACGGCGAGGAGCCCGGCTTTGTCGTGCCGCACGGCTTGGTGCTGTTCATCGGCTGCCTGTGTTTCATCGCGTTCCTGGCGGAAGGCTCAATGCTGGACTGGAGCGCCGTCTTTCTCGCCACGCGGCGCGCTGTCGCGCCCGCTCATGCCGGTCTGGGTTATGCCGCTTTCGCCGGCGCGATGACGCTGGGCCGGCTCACCGGCGACCGGATCGTCCATGCGCTCGGTCCCCGCGCCGTGCTGATCTTCGGCGCCCTCTGCGCCGCGTCCGGGATGGCGTTGGCGGTGCTCGCGCCGTGGTGGAGTGCCGCGCTCGCGGGCTTCGCTCTGGTCGGATTGGGAGCTTCGAACATCGTCCCGGTTTTCTACACCGCGCTCGGTCGGCAGAGCGCCGTGCCGCTCAACATCGCCATCGCGACGATCAGCGTGCTGGGCTATCTCGGCATCCTGTGCGGTCCGGCGCTGATCGGCTTCGTCGCGCAGGGAACCAGCCTCTCCATCGCCTTGCTCGGCGTCGCCGGCCTGCTGCTGGTGGTGGCGGCGAGCGCGCTGGCAGTGACACGAGGTCGCGTTCCGGCGGGTTCGTGACGGGCCTTCACCTTCGCGCGACCGAAACGTGCCGGTTCGGGCCTGCCGGGCGATATGTCTTGAAACCGCCCCGACCCGAGGCCACCTTATGTTCCAGAGTCGGCCCAGCCGGGCGACTTAAATCAAGGTTCCGTAAGCCCAACTGGGGTACGGTGCCCATCACCCTCTCGGCGGCTGCCGCGGGTCAGGAGAACAAAATGTCCGACCAAGACATCGTAAGTAAGCCGAAGGATGCAGGCGGCCTCACGGCGCCGGTGCTGCCTTTGCGCGATATCGTCGTATTCCCCCACATGATCGTTCCCCTTTTCGTGGGCCGCGAGAAGTCCGTGCGCGCGCTCGAAGAGGTGATGAACGACGAAAAGCAGATCCTGCTTCTGACCCAGAAGAACGCCGCCGATGACGACCCGACGTCGGACGGGCTGCACACCATCGGCACCATGGCCACCGTGTTGCAGCTCCTGAAGCTGCCCGACCAGACGGTTCGCGTACTGGTCGAGGGCAAGAGCCGCGCACGCGTCACCGGCTTCATTCCGCGCAGCGATTTCTTCCAGGCCACGATCGAGAAGATCGCGGACGAGCCGGGCGACGGCAAGGAAACCGAGGCGCTGATCCGCACGGTCAAGACCAATTTCGAGCAGTACATCAAGCTCAACAAGAAGGTGCCGGCCGAGACGCTGGCCTCGGTCGCGCAGATCGAGGACCCGGCCAAGCTCGCCGACACCGTCGCGTCGCATCTCTCGGTGAAGATCTCCGACCGCCAGGCGCTGCTCGAGACGCTGAACGCGACCGAGCGGATGGAGAAGGTGCTGTCGCTGATCGAAGGCGAGATCGGCGTGCTGCAGGTCGAACGCAAGATCCGTTCGCGCGTCAAGCGCCAGATGGAGAAGACGCAGCGCGAATATTATCTCAACGAGCAGCTCAAGGCGATCCAGAAGGAACTCGGCGAAGGCGAAGAAGGCCGCGACGAGATGAACGAGCTGGAAGAGCGCATCCGCAAGACCAAGCTCTCCAAGGAAGCGCGCGAGAAGGCCGCGGCCGAAGTGAAGAAACTGCGCTCGATGAGCCCGATGAGCGCGGAAGCGACCGTCGTGCGCAACTATCTCGACTGGTTGTTGTCGCTGCCGTGGGGCAAGCGCACCAAGGTGAAGAAAGACATCAAGCTGGCCGAGGACATCCTCAACGAGGACCATTACGGGCTGGAGAAGGTCAAGGAACGCATCCTGGAATATCTCGCGGTGCAGCAGCGCGCCGGCAAGATGAAAGGACCGATTCTGTGCCTGGTCGGACCGCCAGGCGTCGGCAAGACGTCGCTCGGCAAGTCGATCGCGCGCGCCACGGGCCGCGAATTCGTCCGCATGTCGCTCGGCGGCGTGCGCGACGAGGCGGAGATCCGCGGCCACCGGCGCACCTACATCGGCTCGATGCCCGGCAAGGTCATCCAGTCGATGAAGAAGGCCAAGAGCGCCAACCCGCTCTTCCTGTTCGACGAGATCGACAAGCTGGGCGCGGATTGGCGCGGCGATCCTTCGAGCGCGCTGCTCGAAGTGCTCGACCCCGAGCAGAACTATACGTTCAACGACCATTATCTGGAGGTCGATTTCGACCTGTCGGACGTGATGTTCATCACCACGGCCAACACGTTGAACATGCCCCAGCCGCTGATGGACCGCATGGAGATCATCCGCATCCCCGGCTACACCGAGGACGAGAAGGTCGAGATCGCCAAGCGCCATCTGATCGCCAAGGAAGTCAAAGCCCATGGCCTGACGGACGGCGAGTGGAAGATCACCGACGAAGCGCTGCGCGACCTGATCCGCTATCACACCCGCGAGGCGGGCGTGCGCAATCTGGAGCGCGAGATCGCCAATTTGACCCGCAAGGCGGTCAAGGAGATCGTTTCGGGCAAGACGACCACGGTCGAAGTGACCTCCGCCAATCTCGGCGACTATGCCGGCGTGCGGAAGTTCCGCTACGGCGAGATCGACGGCGAAGATCAGGTCGGCGTCGTCACGGGCCTCGCGTGGACGGAAGTCGGCGGCGAGACGCTGCAGATCGAGTCCGTCATGCTGCCCGGCAAGGGTCGCATGCAGACCACCGGCAAGCTCGGCGACGTGATGAAGGAATCGATCGACGCGGCGCGCTCCTATGTGCGCTCCAAGGCGACGCGGTTCGGCATCAAGCCGCCGACCTTCGAGAACAAGGACATCCACGTCCACGTGCCCGAAGGCGCGACACCCAAGGACGGTCCGTCAGCCGGCGTCGCGATGGCGGTGTCCATCATCTCGGTCATCACCGGCATTCCGGTGCGCCGCGACGTCGCGATGACGGGCGAGGTAACGCTGCGTGGCCGTGCCCTGCCGATC
>DATNNS010000053.1:0-4477 GCA_035601715.1 Rhizomicrobium sp. | reverse complement strand
CGCGGGATATCGGCGACCGATTTGAGCCGCGAGAAATCGAACATGGACATGCTCCCCGGTACGGTCTTTTGCGGAGAGTTTAGCGGCGAAACCGGAGCGGACAATGCCCGCTCCGGCCCGCTTAGCGGTCCCGGCTCAGATACCAGAAGCGCCAGCACATGGTGATGGCGGCGATGAGCAGGCCGAACGCCAGCCCGATCCAGATGCCGAGCCCGCGCATATGAAACCCGAAGGCCAGCAGGAGGCAGACCGGCGCACCCGCCAGCCAATAGGAACCGCCCGCGATCCACATCGGCGCGCGCGCGTCCTTGAGGCCGCGCAAGGACAGCGCGCCCACGACCTGCAAGCCGTCGACGATCTGGAACACCGCTGCGACGCGCAGGAAGACGACGGCAAGCGTGATGACCTCCGCATTCGCCACGGCGTCGCCGAAATAGAGATTGGCGATACGCTCCGGGAACAACCACAGCAGCACGCCGGTGAGCGCCATGAACGCCACGCCCATCAGCATCGCGCTGTAACCCGCGCGCCTGACGGCCTCGCCGTCGCCCGCGCCGGCCGCCAGGCCCACGCGCACCGTCGCCGCCATGCCGATGCCGAGCGGCACCATGAAGGTGATCGACGGCACGTTGAGCGCGATCATGTGCGCCGCCACCGACGCCGTGCCGAACGTGCCCATGACGAGCGTCGCCGAATTGAACAGCATCGCCTCGAAGATCATGGTCATGCCGATCGGCATGCCGAGCCGGAACACTTCGGCGATCTTCTCCGCATGCGGCCGGTGAAAGCGGCGGAAGATGCGGTATTTGCGCAAGCCCGGCGTCAGCCACACCACGCAGATCATGGTCAGGAAGCTGAAGGCATAGGAGCTCGCGCTCGCCAACCCGGCACCCACGATTCCCATCTTCGGCGCGCCGAAGTGGCCGAAGATCAGCGCGTAGTCGCCGACCGCGTTGAACCCGATCGCGAGCACCATCACGATCAGCGAGGCATTCGGTTTCGACAGCGCGGTAGAGAAATTGCGCAGCACCTGATAGCCCAGCGAAAACGGCAGGCCCCAGCACAGCACGCGCACGAATTGCCCCGCGCCCGCGGCCAGTTCCGGTTTCTGCCCGAGCAGCAGCAACACGGGCTTGGCGAACAGCAGCAGCACGATGAGCGGCACGCTGAGCATCAGCATCGCCCAGAAACCCATGCGCACGACGGCGCGCACGCCGGCGCGGTTGCGCGGATTGGCGCCCAGGATATGGGCGATCATCGGTGACACCGCAGCCACCGGTCCGCAGCCGATCACCCAGCAGAAGAAGAACACCGTGTTGCCGAGCGCCGCGCTCGCCAGCGCCTGGGTGCTGTAATGGCCCAGCATGATCACGTCGGTGGTCATGATCGCCATTTGCGCGAGCTGGGTCAGCGCCAGCGGGAAGGCGAGCTTGATCAACTGGCGCGCTTCGGCGAACCAGGCGTCGAGGCCATGGCCGGTGACGAGCTCACCGGCGTTGGCAATGTCGAGTTCGGCGATGTCGGTCATGATACGGACTTTTTCTTGTAAGCCCGAACCCGGCTGCGTTGGGGGACGCCAGATACAAAAATCCCCTCCGAAGCCGGGCTCGGGAGGGGTGAACATTCAGGACGGTCTAGGCAAGCCTAACGCGCATCCACCTCGCGAGCTGAAACGGCGATCCCGCCGCCCGAACGGGCGGCCGGCACAGCCGTGAATTTGAGAGTGCATTCCGTCATGGTTCGTCTCGAATCATTCGCCCGGCCCCTGCCGCGCGAATGCGAGGTTGCTACGCTCGCAGCGCGCGCAAGTCAACGGGGACCGCGACATTCGCGTCTTGCGTGGCGCAGGAGTCACGTTCGCAAATGCGAAAGCAAAGCGTGTTCGGGCGGATGGCGCCGTGATAAGTTCGCTGCGAAGCCAAGGAAGTAAGCGCGATGCCTAATCCGGAATCTCCAGCTTCCGTTCTTCCGCCCGGCGCGGCGGCGCCTGATTTCGCGCTGCATGTCACGCCGGACCAGACGCTGGGCTTGCGCGAATTGCGCGGCAAGCCGGTGGTCCTGGCCTTCTATCCGGCGGATTGGAGCCCGGTCTGCGGCGACCAGATGGCGCTCTACAACGAGATCCTTCCCGAGTTTCACAAATTCGGGGCGACGATCCTGGGCATTTCCGTCGATGGCGTGTGGTGCCATCGCGCCTTCGCGGACGCGCGCAAGCTGCGCTTCCCGCTGCTCGCCGATTTCGAGCTGAAGGGCGACGTCGCGCGCCGCTATGGCGCGTACCGGCAGGCCGAAGGCGTTTGCGAGCGCGCGCTGTTCGTCATCGACAAGGACGGCAAGATCGCCTGGAGCTATTGTTCGCCGGTCGCCGTCAACCCCGGTGCCGATGGAATTCTCGAAGCGCTTGAAAAGCTGCCGAAATAGGAGCCGATCATGGCCACGCTCAAAATTCCCGTCGGACCCAGCGATCACGTCGAAGGTCCGGACAATGCGCCGGTGACGCTGGTGGAATATGGCGACTATCAGTGCCCCTATTGCGGCGAAGCCCATCCCGTCGTGAAGGCGATTCAGAAAGCGTTCGGCAAGAAGCTGCGTTTCGTCTTCCGCAACTTCCCGCTCGCCGAGATGCATCCGCATGCGCAGTCCGCGGCTGAGACCGCGGAATTCGCCGCCGCCAACGGCAAGTTCTGGCAAATGCACGACGCGCTCTATGAGCACCAGGAACAGCTCGGCGGCGCGCTCTATCTCGAGCTCGCCGGGTCACTCGGCCTTCCGGCGGCCGCGCTGCGCAAGGCGCTGGAGGACGGCACCTATCGGGAAAAGGTCCGCGCCGATTTCATGGGCGGCGTCAAAAGCGGCGTCAACGGCACGCCGAGCTTCTTCATCAACGGCCACCGCCATGACGCATCTTTCGACTTCGAAACGCTGTCGGCGGCGATCGAAGCGGCCGGCGGGAAATAGGAAACGGGCTTCCCCTTCGCGGAACAAACGCTACAGTTCCTCCAAAGATATCGGAGGAAACGCCATGGACTTCACGATCCCCAAAGAGATCACCGATCTTCTCGCGCGCATCGACGATTTCATCGACCGCGAGATCATGCCGCTGCAGCACCAGGACGACAACGACCGCTTCTTCGATCACCGCCGCGAATGGGCGCGCACCGATTTCGAGGGCGGCGGGCTGCCGCGCAAGGATTGGGAAGCGCTGCTCGGTGAGATGCGCAAGCGCGCCGACAAGGCCGGCTTCCTGCGCCTGGCGCTGCCCGAGGAATATGGCGGCAAGAACATCGGCAACCTCGCCATGGCGATCATCCGCGAGCATCTGGCGGCCAAGGGCTTGGGCCTCTTCAACGACCTGCAGAACGAGACCTCGGTGGTCGGCAATTTCCCGCAAGTGCTGATGATGCGCGATTTCGGAACCGAGGAGCAGAAGAAGACGATCCTTCCCGGCATGCTGAACGGTACCGTGCGTCTCGCCTTCGGGCTGACGGAGCCCAAGCACGGCTCCGACGCGACCTGGATGGAAACGCGTGCGGTGAAGGACGGCGCGGGCTGGCGCATCAATGGCGAGAAGATGTGGAACACCGGCGTGCATGTCGCGACGCACGACATGGTGTTCTGCCGCACGTCGGGCGCCGACGGCGAGGCGAGGGGGCTCACCTGCATCATCGTGCCGATGAAGGCCGAAGGCGTGAAGATCGAAGAATATATGTGGACCTTCAACATGCCGACGGATCATGCCCGCGTCTCGTTCACGAACGTCTGGGTGCCCGACGGCGCGGTGTTCGGGCCGGTCGACAACGGCCTGGTTCTGGCGCGGCATTTCGTTCACGAGAACCGCATCCGCCAGGCGGCGTCCGGTGTCGGCGCGGCGCAATATTGCATCAACGAGAGCATCGATTACGCCAACACCCGCAAGCCGTTCGGCAAACCGCTCAGCCGCAACCAGGCGATCCAGTGGCCGCTGGTGGAACTCAACACCGAAGCGGAGATGCTGCGCTGGCTGATCTACCGCACCGCCTGGGAGATGGACCGCATGACGGGGCCGGAAATCCAGCTCTATCTCTCCGACAAGGTGAGCATGTGCAACTATCGCGGCAATCGCCTCGTCTGTGACGCGGCCGACTGGGCGATGCAGGTGCATGGCGGCTGGGGCTATTCGCGCCACAAGCAGTTCGAGCACATCTACCGCCATCACCGCCGCTACCGCATCACCGAGGGCAGCGAGGAAATCCAGATGCGCAACGTGGCGGGGCACATGTTCGGCTTCATCGGAAAGAACCGGCCACGGGGATAGATCGCATTTGATTCAATTGCCGTGGTGCGGCTTAAGACGGGTGCAACGGCCGGCACTCTAGAACCGCCGCCAACAGAAGCGCGCGCGCCGGATCGGGAGGCGCGGTCGCGAACCCGGATCGCACAATGCAAGCTCTTGGCCTGGTTTGGGACGACATCGACAATTTTTCCGAGGACGACGAGG
>DATNNS010000052.1:0-5699 GCA_035601715.1 Rhizomicrobium sp. | reverse complement strand
CCCAATCCGGTCGTGGCCGAGGAGCACGAGCTCAAGCGCACGCTCGGGCCGGTTCATCTCACCATGATCGGCATCGGCGCCATCATCGGAGCCGGTATTTTCGTCATCACGGGACAGGTAGCGGCCGATTATGCCGGACCGGCGGTGCTGCTGTCGTTCGTCGTCGCGGGACTCGGCTGTGTCTTCGCCGGGCTGTGCTATGCCGAGTTCGCTTCGATGATTCCCGTCTCGGGCAGCGCCTACACTTATGCCTATGCCACGATGGGCCGCTTCATGGCCTGGTTCATCGGCTGGAACCTGGTGCTGGAATATCTCGTCTCGTCGTCGGCCGTCGCGGTGGGCTGGTCGGGCTATTTCACCGAGCTGACGCAGATCCTGCACATCCCGTTTCCGGCTTCGCTCACCAACGCGCCGCTTTGCGTCGTCGGCGATCCGCCGCCCTGCCCGACCTTCACGGCCACCGGCACCGGAATCATGGCCTTCATCCACCAATTCGGCTTCACCGGCTCGCTGATGAATTTGCCGGCGGTGCTGCTGATCCTCGCCTTGACCGCGATCCTGGTGATCGGCGTGCGCGAATCCGCCAACACCAACGCCACCATGGTCGGCATCAAGCTCGTCGTCGTGCTGCTGGTCATCGCCTTCGGGGCCAGCCATATCAACTGGACGAACTTCACGCCGTTCATTCCCGCGAATACCGGAAAATTCGGCAATTTCGGCCTCAGCGGGATCATGATGGGCTCCGCCATCATCTTCTTCGCCTATATCGGCTTCGATTCGGTTTCGGTGGCGGCGCAGGAAACCAAGAACCCGCAACGCGACCTGCCTATCGGCATCCTCGCCTCGCTCGCCATCTGCACCGTGCTGTACATCGTGATCTCCGTGGTGCTGCTCGGCATGGCCTACTACACGAGCATGACGAACGTTCCCAATCCGGTGTCGTTCGCGGTTGGCAAGATCGCGAGCCTGCACTGGCTGGTGCCGGTCATCGACATCGGCGCCTCGGTCGGCCTCGCCTCGACCATCTTCGTGGGCCTCTACGGCCAATCGCGCATCTTCTATTCCATGGCGCGGGACGGCTTCCTGCCGAAGATGTTCGCCGCCGTGCATCCGCGCTTCATGACGCCGCATCGCGGAACGATCATCACGGGAATTTTCGCTGCCGCGTTGGCCGCGTTCTTCCCGATCAATTTCCTCGCTTTGCTGGTCTCGATCGGCACGCTGCTCGCCTTCGTGGTGGTCTGCGCCGGCATCTTGATCCTGCGCGTGCAAGCGCCCAACGCGAAGCGCCCGTTCCGCACTCCTTATGTCTGGGTCGTGGCGCCGCTCGGCATTTTCTTCTGCGGCGCGATGATGGCGAGCCTGCCGATCGATACCTGGTGGCGGCTCGTGTTGTGGACCGCCGTCGGCTTGCTGATCTATTTCGCCTATGGCGTCCGCCACGCGCTGCCGTCGAAGTGGAAAGTGGCGAAGAACGGGTAGTTTCTTTACCCACCCTTTGAGGGAGGGTAAGCAAGAGCACCATGCCCTACAAATCTCTCCGCGACTTCATCGCCAGGCTGGAATCCGCCGGCGAGCTCGCGCGCGTGACGGAGCCGGTCTCCACCGTGCTCGAGATGACGGAGATTCAGACACGCCTGATCGCGCAAGGCGGCCCGGCGGTGATCTTCGAGAAGCCGATCAAGGCCGACGGCACGCCGTCGGACATTCCGGTTCTCGTCAACCTGTTCGGCACCGTGAAGCGCGTCGCGATGGGGGTCACCATGGGCGGGGTCGAGCGGGTCGATGCGAAATCCCTGCGCGAGGTCGGCGAAATGCTCGCGACCCTGCGCCAGCCCGAGCCGCCACGCTCGCTGAGCGAAGCGATGGAATTGCTGCCGCTGGCCAAGACCGTGCTGAGCATGCGCCCCAAGACGGCGGGCTCTGCCGCTTGCCAGCAGGTCGTGCTGCGTGGCGACGAGATCGATCTGAACCGGCTGCCGATCCAGACCTGCTGGCCGGGCGAGCCGGCGCCGCTGATCACCTGGCCGCTGGTGGTCACCAAGGGCCCGAGCGACGCGCGCGAGGACAATTACAATCTCGGCATCTACCGCATGCAGGTCCTGAACAAGAACCAGACGATCATGCGCTGGCTCAAGCATCGCGGCGGGGCGCAGCATCATGCGCGCTGGGGTAAGAGCAATAGCGCGCCGTTGCCCGCGGCGTGCGTGCTCGGCGCCGATCCGGGGATCATTCTGGCGGCGGTGACGCCGGTGCCCGACACGCTGTCGGAATACCAGTTCGCCGGATTGCTGCGCGGCCAACGCGTCGAGCTCGTCGATTGCGTGTCGCAGCCGCTGAAGGTTCCGGCGGAAGCCGAGATCGTGCTCGAAGGCGAAGTATCGCTCGGCGACTATCGCGACGAAGGACCCTATGGCGATCATACCGGTTACTACAATTCGGTCGAGCAGTTCCCGGTGTTCACGATCACCGCGATCACGATGCGCTGCGACCCGATCTATCTGTCGACCTATACCGGCCGGCCGCCCGATGAGCCCTCCATACTCGGCGAGGCGCTGAACGAAGTCTTCATTCCGCTGTTCAAGCAGCAGTTCCCCGAGATCGTAGATTTCTGGCTGCCGCCGGAAGGCTGCTCCTATCGCATCGCGGTGGTGTCGATGAAGAAGGCTTATCCGGGTCACGCCAAGCGCGTGATGATGGCGGTGTGGTCCTACTTGCGACAGTTCATGTATACCAAATGGGTGATCGTGGTGGACGACGACATCGATGCGCGCGACTGGAAAGATGTGATGTGGGCGCTGTCCACGCGCATGGACCCGGCGCGCGACATCACGCTGATCGAAGGCACGCCGATCGATTATCTCGACTTCGCCTCGCCCGAGAGCGGTCTCGGCTCCAAGATCGGGCTCGACGCCACCAACAAGCTGCCGCCCGAAACGCACCGCGAATGGGGGCGCCTCATCCGCATGGACGAAGAGGTGATCCGCACCGTCACCGAGAAATGGCCGCGCCTCGGCCTGCCCGGCGCCGGCAAGCCGGTCTGGAAATAGCATGCAGAGCTGGACCGACTTCTACGAAATGACCGGCGGTGCCGCGGCGACGCTTCTGGGACTTCTGTTCGTTTCGGTATCGGTCAACGCGCAGGCCATCCTCGGCGCGACCCACCAACATCCCCGGCGCATGGCCGAACAGGGGTTTCAGAATTACCTCGCGGTGTTGATGATCTCGCTTCTCGTCCTCTTCCCGCACATGGACAACAGGAGTTTGGGAATCTCGATCCTGTGTGTCGTCGGCATTTGGGCTGCGTGGGTGCTGGCGCGGATGTATTCCACGCTGATGGGGCCGCGCGCGACGGAGTCCCGCTTCGCTGCGGCACGGCGCTTCCTGTCCTCGGTCATCGGCTACAGCATCCTCATCTACTCCGCCGCCCGCATGGCGCTCGGCCAGGGCGACTACCACCAGCTGCTCGCGGTCTCGCTGATCCTGCTGCTGTTCTCCGCCACCGCCGTGTCCTGGGAGCTTCTCACCAGCATCGCGCGGGAAAAATCGGCGGCGCCCAAAGATCCGCCATGATCGGCCAAGAAAACCATCGCCCGCGGCCGCGCGCGGCGGTAGTATTCGTCAGGGGGAGAACGGGATGGGCGCGTTCGGTACAAGCAGGCGGTTCGCGATAGCCATCGCGCTGTCGGCCGCGGTTTCGACGGTTGCGCGCGCGCGGGACTGCAAGCTGGTGGAGATCGCAAGCCTTCCAATCGGCACGGATCGGGCCGGCGAAATCACCGTCCCGGTCACGATCAACAGCAAGCCCGAGCAAATGGCTGTGAAGATGGATTCCTGGATCGGCGCCGTCACGCAGAAACTGGCGGACACGCTGGAACTTAGGGTCCATTCGTTCGACGAAGCGTCGATTCGCAATCCGACACTGCGCTTAAACCCGATTTATATGGAAAATGGCGAACGCGCCAAGCATGTGACCCAGATCGCGTTGCTCACAATCGGGGCGGAGCGCGTCACCGACACCGACTTCATCGTCTATCCGTCGCAGTCCGACGACGATGGCAGCGTTGCCGGCCTCATCGGCCACGACATCCTGGGATACTTCGACCTCGATTTCGATTTCGCGGGCAACAAGCTCAACTTGTTTTCGCCGGATCATTGCGAGGGCAAAGTCGTCTATTGGGCGACGGCCTATACTGATGCGCCGATGACGAAGGCTGGCGGCAGCACTGAAGTCGCAATGACGCTCGATGGCCATGACGTCAATGCGACCATCGAGACCGGCGCGACTACAACATCCATGACGTTTGCCGAGGCCAGCGCCGCGTTCGGCATAAGCCAGCAATCGCCCCGGCGTGATCATCACGACCGAAGGCACCGGCGCTCAGCAGCATTCGCGCTATCAATACCGCTTCAAGCGACTGGCGCTGTCAGGAATTGCCGTAAAAAATCCTCTGATCGATCTCGTTCCTGACGCGATCGGCGAAGCTTCGCAGCGCGACCTCGATGATGAGAAACTCCAGGGCTACCAGGGCAAAGAAGCCATACACACGCCGAACCTGATGGTCGGCTTGGACGTGCTGCGCCATCTGCATCTCTACATCGCCTATAAGGAGGGCAAGATTTACGCGACCGCCGCCGATGCCGCGCCGCCGGCAACGCCCGCCTCAGCGTCGCCGGCCGCCCCAGCGGGCCATTGATCGGCTTGACCGGCCCGGATTTCCGCCTACACATGGCGCACCGGATTTGAGGGATAAACAATGCCAGTGTTCTCCGAATTGATGGATCCGTTCCACGCCTTCGGCTTCTATGCCGCGATCAATGCGCTCATCATGCTCGTGCTGGGCGTGCTCGTCGTGCGCGCGCGGGTTACGACGCGTGTCGACATCGGCGACGGCGGCAATCCCGCGATGGCCGGTCCGCTGCGCGCCCACGGCAACAACGCGGAATGGACCCCGGCTGCCCTCCTCATGATCTGGGCGTTCTGTCCGCTCGGCGGCTCGATCTGGCTGATCCACGGCGTCGGCATCCCGCTCACGCTCGGCCGCATCGTTCACGGCATCGGGCTCTCACAGAGCACGGGGCCCACGCCGATGCGCTTCCTCGGCATCGTGCTGACGTGGATCGCCTATATCGTGGGGATCGTCGGCGTGCTGTGGCTCGTCTTCTTCCCGGATGCGGCCGCCACGGTGGCGTCCTGATC
Organism: Rhizomicrobium sp.; assembly: GCA_035601715.1. Lineage (GTDB taxonomy): Bacteria > Pseudomonadota > Alphaproteobacteria > Micropepsales > Micropepsaceae > Rhizomicrobium. Next base: position 499 of record DATNNS010000052.1, on the reverse strand, counting down.
CGGTGACGGTCAACGCTCAGGATACGCTCGACCGGCTGATCCGCGCGGCGAAAGCCGCCGGCGCCGACGCTGCCGACGCGCTGATCGTCGAAGGCGTTTCGGCTGGCGTCTCCTGCCGCCTCGGCAAGGTCGAGGACGTCGAGCGCGCGGAGTCGTCCAATCTGGGCTTGCGCGTGTTCGTCGGCGCGCGCGTCGCGTTCGTCTCCTCCAGCGACGTCTCCGCCCGCGGCCTGGCGGAGCTGCCCGAGCGCGCCGTCGCGATGGCCCGGCTCGCGCCGGAAGACAAATTCGCCGGCCTCGCGCCGCGCGAGCTGCTGGCGAAAAGCATTCCCGATCTCGACATCGAGGACGCGCATGAGCCGCCGGCGGACGCGCTGGTCGACAGGGCGCGCGCCGTCGAGGCCGCGGCGATGTCGGTCAAGGGCATCACCAATTCCGAGGGCGGCAGCGCGAGCTACGGCCGCTCGGGCATCGCGCTCGCCACCAGCGAAGGCTTCTT
>DATNNS010000051.1:0-4635 GCA_035601715.1 Rhizomicrobium sp. | reverse complement strand
CGGCGCAAATCGCCGCGTCGTTCCAGATTGCCGGCGTGGAGAATTTCGTTTCCAGCCAACCGCAATATTCGCTGCTGTGGCGCCGCCCGGAAGAAAAAGTGATTCCCCTTTGCCGCGAGAAGCACGTTTCGCAGATCGTGTGGTCGCCGCTCGCACAAGGCGTTCTCACCGGCAAGTATCTTCCGGATTCGCCGCCTCCGGCGGACAGCCGTGCGACCAGCGACACCATGGGCGGGTTCATCAAACGGCTGACGGAGCGCCCCATCCTCGAAGCGGTGCAGAAGCTGAAGCCGCTGGCGCAGCAGGCGGGCTGTACGCTCACGCAGTTTGCGCTGGCCTGGGTGCTGCGCGAGCCGAATGTCGCCTCCGCCATCGTCGGCGCCAGCAGACCGCAGCAGTTGGACGAGAACGCCGCCGCGTCCGGTCTCGAAATCGACCCGGCGCTGTTCGCGAAAGCGGAAGCGATCGTGGCCGGCATAACACCGGCCCGCTGATCCGCGAAGGCACGTGACTCGATCGTTCGGCGGGCGCGATGACGCTTCTCGTACTGGCCTATCTGGGCGGCGTGCTTACGGTCCTGCTCGCCTTCTTCGGTCTCACGCTGTTGTCGCGCATGCTGACGGACCGGCGGACGCGTCCTCTGGTGGCCCTCGGCGACAGGCTATCGCAAGGGAGCGGCGCGCCATTCAGGGCGCCGGCGCGAACACCTTCGGCAGATCGGAAAACAGCATCAGCCCGGCGGCTTGCCCTTGTGCGGCTTGCGCACGAGTTCGGGCATGACATAGGCCGGCTGCGCCGCGGTTGGGGATTTCGCCTTGTCGCTAGCCTTGGGCTTTTTCTTTTCCCGGTTGGATTTCTGTTCGCGGTTGGCCATTTCGCTTCTCCTCGCAGGCGATTCGCGCGCCCAGCATAAATTGGAGTTCCCTGCGTAAAAAGGGCTCAAAGCCGCTGTTTTGGCTGCGGCATCCGGACCCGGTATTAAGGTTTGTCGCGACCGGCCTCACCTGCTAGACAGGCGTCGGGCTGATGGCGACTTTCCGCATCGATGCCCGAATGGCTGGCGTCCCTTGGGACGCGAAAGCCCGATAGCGAAGACCAACAAGGAACCAGTAATGACCCGAACGATTCGAGCCATACGATTCCCGCGCGTTCTGATTTTCTCCGCCCTTCTGTCCACGCTGTTCTGCGCACCGGCCTTTGCCTCCGTGCCGCAGGACATCGAAGCTACCGTCAACGATGTCGCCGGCGACACCGCCGCGCCGCCGCAACCGCCCGCCCCCGCGACCGAGACGCCGCTGCACCGTCTTTATTGCGTCGAATATGCGCGGATGCGTTCGGGTCTGGAGATTTTCGGCGACGCCAAATTGTGGTGGGCGCGCGCCAGGGACATCTATCAGGAGTTCACCGCGCCGGCCGCCGACGCCGTGATGGTGTTCGCCGGCAGCAAGCGTATCGCGCGCGGCCATGTCGCGGTGGTGACCGCGCTCGTCTCGCCTCGCGAAATCCGCGTCGACCAGGCCAACTGGCAGAACCACGGCGAGATCGACCGCAACACGCCGGTGCTCGACGTCAGCGCCGGCAATGACTGGAGCAAGGTGCGGGTGTGGGACGTCCGCTCCGGCCAGTTCGGCGGCCACGTCTACGCTATCAAGGGCTTCATCGCCCGCAATGCGCCGGTGGTCGAGAGCACCGGGCTTTAGGATTACAGCCTGCGGCTGTCATAGGCCCAATGCAGCAGCGCCTGGCGCTGGCGCGGCCGACAGTGCGCATCGCCCGGCTCGCAATGCTTCTTCAGTTGCGCGATATGGCGCGCCATCTGTTTCCAGCGCTTGATCTGGCGCGCGTCGTCGTCCATGCGGCGGCCGGCGTAGTAGCGGCAGTACCACTGGAACCAGCCGCGCGGATCGTCGCGATGAATCCAGCCTTTCCTGCGCCAGTATGACAGCGGCTTGGAGGCATCGACGCCGAAATAGTTGAGCGACGGATCTTTCTTGCCCGACAGTTTCGCGTGCGCGAACCAGCTCTTGGGAAATTCGCGCCGGCAGTCGTTCATGTATTTCCCGCCGAAGACACCCAGTTCGAGCATCTGCCGGGGCGTGAGCTGCGGCGTGAAGGCGGGCGCGAAGTTTCGCCCGGCGGGCGCGACGAGCGTGTAACGGTAATTCCGCTGCATCGTGTCGCGGACGACGACGATCCTGGACGTCATCCGGGCATCTTCCGCCAACGCAGCGACATGCAGGACAGGCCGGCGTCGAGCTTGCGGATTTCGCTGACGGGAAGGCCGCGGGCGTCGAAATCGGATCGCATCAGCAGCGCGAGGGTGCGCGGATAGCAGGCGCCGACGAAGACCACGTCGTTGATGCGCAGGAAATTCGCCGCGCCCTCCTCGCCTTCGGGCACCACGATGGTTTTCAGGCCCGCGAAGGCGCCGCTTGCGGCCATCGCCCGCGTCGTCATCACCGTGTTTTCGTCGAGCAGCGACGATGCCGTCTTGAAATGCAGGATTCCGGCCGGCGTCTCGGCGATGCGCGCCTCGCGGCCGAGTTCCGCCAGCCTGCGCACCAGCGCTTCGGCCCCTTTGCGCGTGGTGCGCCGGGACAGGCCGATGAGCACGGCCTGCGGCGTCACCAGCACGTCGCCGCCGTCGGCATATTCCTCGCCCTCGAGCGCCAGCACACGATCGAAATGGCGGCGCAGCGCCTCGCGCATATGCTCCGCCTCGCCGAGCCGCGACGCCACGCCGGGCCGCAGCAGAACGGCGCCTTCGGGAAACACCAGCGCAGGATCCTCGACGAAAACCGAGTCGGGAAATTCTTCGAGCGGCGGGAGGACATCGACGGCGAGTCCGGCGGCGCGCAGGGCCGCGACATAGGCCCGGTGCTCGCGCAACACGCCCGCATAGCCCGGCACACTCGCCGGATCACTGCGGATGCCGTCGACCACGCTCAGGCCGGGCTCGCGCACGATCGCGTGGTCGAAATCGAAGACGCGCATATCAGGCAGCTTTCCGCGAACGGCCCAGCGCCAGGCCGGTCAGCTCGCGGATGGCGACGGTGTTCAGCGGAAACTCCAGCAGCACATGCAGCAAGCTCACCAGCAACAGAACGGTGATACCGAGCGTGGCGTTGAACAGGCAGAAGGCGGTCGAGGCGACGGACAGCGCGGCCACCGCGATCAGCCGCGGCTTGGGCATCCTGGCCCAGCGGATCACGTCGGCTTTGATGAACCAGTTGAGGTAATGATAGGTGTAGACGAACGAGAGCAGGCCGGTGACGCGGCCGGCGAACTGCAGGTTCGGCGCGCCGAAGAGCGAACCCAGCGCGGGCGCGAGGTCGCCGAAGAAATCCTTGCCCAGCTGCGCGAGCGCGGGGATCACCGTCGCCGTTGACGGCGGCATGATGAGGACAGCCGCGATCGCGGCGAGGTAGGCGCCGATCAGCCCCCATTGGAAATAGCTGCCCGCGCGCATCGCACCCAGCGTCATGAAGATCAGTGTGAAGATCGAGACGTGGATGAGCGTGGGGAGCATGATGCCCACGAAAGCGAAGGGCGCGCCGGCCATTGCGGCGAGCAGCGTCACCGTTGCCGCCGCCACGCCAAGCACGATCGTACGCCTGGGCGGCAGAGCGAGTGCCGCGAGCGCCGCTGCGACGAAGCAGGACCACAGCAGGATGCCGGACCAATAGGGCGTGGCCATGAACATGCCGCCCAGCGCGGCGGCGGCCAGCACCACCGCAAAGGCGCGCGTCGGCATGAAATAGGAACGATCGTGCAGCCAGGAGATCTCGGTGTAGTAATGCGCCGGGCCGAGGATGATGTAAGCGAGCAGGAGCAGCTCGAACGGCAGCACATAGGCCAGCGCGAGCGAGCCCAGCAGCAGGGCGAGATGAACGAGATCGGCGCGGCGCATTGTCGGTTCCACGATAAGACACCAACCCGCCCAAAGGTTAGCGCGGGGGCCAGACAAACAAAAAGCCCCGCCGGATTTCTCCAGCGGGGCTTTTCGAATTCATTGTGTTGGCGGGGTTATCTGAAGCGTCCTTGGTAGGGCTGGCAGCGACCGACTCTCCCGCGGCTTAGGCCGCAGTACCATGGGCGCTGGAGGCTTTGACGGCCGAGTTCGGAATGGGATCGGGTAGAATTCCTCCGCTAGGACCACCAGTCCAACAAAGGACGCTTCAAAGCGATACGACACCAAATGTTTTGCGTGCTGACCCTTCGTGGCGCCGCTTCCGCGGCGCACCTCAGGATGACGTCATGCTGAGGTGCTTTGCGGAGCAAAGCCCCGAAGTAAATGCCTGGCCTTGTTTCCAGACATGAAACGAAGTGCTGCTTGCGATCAAGCCAATCGAGCGATTAGTACCAGTAAGCTCAACGCGTTGCCGCGCTTACACACCTGGCCTATCGACGAGGTAGTCTTCCTCGGCTCTCAAGCGAAACCTGGTTTTGAGGTTAGTTTCCCGCTTAGATGCGTTCAGCGGTTATCTAGTCCGCACTTAGCTACCCGGCTGTGCCGTTGGCACGACAACCGGTCCACCAGAGGTGCGTTCGCTCCGGTCCTCTCGTACTAGGAGCAAATCCTCTCAAGTTTCGAACACCCACGGCAGATAGGGACCGAACTGTCTCACGACGTTC